>NZ_JBSFNN010000009.1:0-131542 GCF_053587115.1 Streptomyces sp. NPDC003697 | reverse complement strand
TGCCCGTCAAGGAGTGGCGTCCGGTGCGTGCTCTCGGCGTGCCGGCCGGACGCCCTCGTACTGGATGTACTCGGGCTTCCGGCCGGTGCGGCGAGAGGGCGTGCCGGGCGTCGCGACGGGGCGAACGTTGCCTGCCGCGGCACTAGCCGAGGGCCTGCTTCAGGTCCTCCACCAGGTCGTCGACGTTCTCGATGCCCACCGACAGGCGGACCAGATCGCCGGGGACCTCCAGGGCGGAACCGGCCGCGGAGGCGTGCGTCATGCGTCCCGGGTGCTCGATCAGCGACTCGACTCCGCCGAGCGACTCGCCGAGCGTGAAGACCCGGGCGCGGTTGCAGACCTCGACGGCCGCCTCCTCGCCGCCGTCGACCCGGAAGGACACCATGCCGCCGAACGCCTTCATCTGCTTCGCGGCGATCTCGTGCCCGGGGTGCTCGGGCAGGCCCGGGTAGAGCACGCTCGTCACGCGCGGGTGCCGCGACAGCAGCTCGGCGACCTTCGTGGCGTTCTCGCTGTGCCGGTCCATGCGCACCGCGAGCGTCTTGGTGCCCCGCAGCACCAGCCAGGAGTCGAACGGTCCCGCGACCGCGCCCATCGCGTTCTGGTGGAACGCGAGCTCCTCGCCCAGCGCCGCGTCCTCGACGATCAGCGCGCCGCCCACGACGTCGGAGTGGCCGCCCATGTACTTGGTCAGCGAGTGCACGACCACGTCCGCACCGAGGCTGAGGGGCTGCTGCAGGTACGGCGTCGCGAAGGTGTTGTCGACGACGAGCCTGGCGCCCCCGTCCCGGGCGATCTGGGCGACGGCGGCGATGTCGGTGATGCCGAGCAGCGGGTTGGAGGGGGTCTCCACCCACACGACCTTGGTCTTCGGGGTCATCGCGGCGCGCAGGGCCGCCGGGTCGCTGCTGTCGGCGACCGACCACTCCACGCCCCACCGGGCGACGACCTTGGCGAAGAGGCGGAACGTTCCGCCGTACGCGTCGTTGGGGATGACGACGTGGTCACCGGGCGAGAGGAGCGTACGCAGCAGGCAGTCCTCGGCCGCCAGTCCGGACGCGAACGCGAGGCCGCGGCGGCCGCCCTCCAGGGCGGCGAGGTTCTCCTCGAGGGCCGTGCGGGTCGGATTGGCGCTGCGGCTGTACTCGTAGCCGCCGCGCAGGCCGCCCACGCCGTCCTGCTTGTAGGTCGAGACCTGGTAGATCGGCGGGACGACCGCGCCGGTCGCCGGGTCGGCGGTGTTGCCCGCGTGGATCGCGAGGGTCTCGAAGTGCTGACTGATGTGCCTGTCGCTCATGGGCACCGAGGGTAGTGCGCCCGCGGAGCGAGTGGCGCACGGCGCCGCCGGGCCAAGGCGTCCTCCCCGCCCCGACCGCCCGCCGCCCGCCACGGACCACCGACCGCCGACCGCCGCCGACCGCCGCCGAAGGAGCGCCGCCGATCGCCACCGAGAGGCGCCCATGGAACCGTTATCCACAGGTTCGCGGCACGGGTTGGCCAATTGTCGGCACGGTCTGGAACGCTGGGGACATGGAGATTCTCTGGGTCCTGATGGCGCTGGTCATGCTGGGCTTCGTGCTGCTTCCCCTGCTCAGGCGCCGGCGTGGAGTCATCGCGCAGGTCCCGCCCGGGCACCCGGACGCCGCGGACCCGGCGACCTACGGATTCGTCCGCCAGGAGGAGCTGGACGTCCGTCTGCCCGGTCCCGACCAGGACCTGCTGGACGTCCTCGAGGTGGTGCGGCGCACCCAGGACCACCGCGCCGCGTCCCAGCTTCTCGCGGGCACGGAGGCGGAGGGCGAACTGCGCTGGCAGCGCGTGCAGGCCTTCGCCGGTGCCGCGGCGCTGGAGCTGCAGGAGCGGCCGGGTGGGGTCAGCGAGACGCCCGGCGGGCAGTGGCTCAGGGTGTGGCGGGCAGAGGCGCCCAAGGACCCGGGGGGCGCGGCGGTGCACGCCGAGTTCCTGGTGCAGCAGGCGTGGCGGACGTCGGCACCGGGGACGGACGACTTCCGGATCATCATGGAGGAGGCCAGGGACGCCTGCGGCCAGGCGGCACTGCTGGCCCCCGGCGACCCGGTCCCGTACATCGTCGAGCTGTCGGTGGCGCGCGGGCTGGCGTACTCCCGGGGCGAGTTCGAGAAGCTCTGGCTGAAGATCCTGGACCGGGCGCCGGCCCACATGGGCGCGCACCTGGCCGCCCTGCACTACTGGTGCCAGAAGTGGCACGGCTCCCGGGAACTGGCGATGGAGTTCGCCCAGGCGGCGGCCGCCCGCGCTCCCCGGGGATCGCTCCTGGCGGCCATGCCCCTCTTCGCGGTCTTCGAGCACCTCCCCGAGGTGAACCTGGTCAGCGGCTTCTACCAGAGCGAAGTCGTGACGAAGGCGGTCCACGGCGCGCTCTTCGCGGTACAGGGGGCCCGCTCCGACGACCCGGTGGCGGCGCACGTCCGGCACCTGCTGGTCTTCTTCCTGGTGCGCTCGGAGCGCTGGGCGGAGGCCATGAACCAGCTGATGCACGTCGACGGCCACGTGGGCGCCCTGCCGTGGACCCTGTCGGAGGACCCGGCGGCGGAGTTCGCCGTCTATCGGGCCCTGGCGGTGGCAGGCTACGAGGCCAACGGCGGCAGCCCGGCGACACTCCCGCACTGAGAGGACCGCTCGGAAGGTCCCGTGGTCCTTCGCGGTCGGGTGGGACGCTGACCGCCCGAGCGGCGGTGATCCGATGAGGGTGGGCTCCGCCTGGAGCGGAGCCCACCCTCAGGACCGTTCGGGGGCCGTCCGGGGGATCAGCCCTCCGCGCGGGCGGGCAGTCGCCATCCCGGGCGGGGGAAGTGGCAGGTGTAGCCGTCCGGGTAACGCTGCAGGTAGTCCTGGTGCTCGGGCTCGGCCTCCCAGAACGGGCCGACCGGCTGCACCTCGGTGACGACCTTGCCCGGCCACAGGCCGGAGGCGTCCACGTCCGCGATCGTGTCCTCGGCGATCCGCTTCTGCTCGTCGTCCACGTAGTAGATCGCCGAGCGGTAGCTGACGCCGATGTCGTTGCCCTGGCGGTTCCTGGTGCTCGGGTCGTGGATCTGGAAGAAGAACTCCAGGATCGCGCGGTAGTCCGTCTCGGCGGGGTCGAAGAGGATCTCGATGGCCTCCGCGTGCGTGCCGTGGTTGCGGTACGTCGCGTTCGGCACGTCACCCCCGGTGTATCCGACCCGGGTCGCCGTCACGCCCGGGAGCCGGCGGATCAGGTCCTGCATCCCCCAGAAACATCCACCCGCCAGCACTGCCCTCTGCGTCTGCGCAGCCATTGGGCCCCTCCAATACTTGTCATCTCGGCCACTCGGCTCACACACCATCGGCGTGCTGCGCCCACTGCCTTGAACGCATGAGGGTTCCCAGCGATTCCGTCCTGCCGTCCGGGCCGGGCGGTGGGGGCCTTCGTGGTCAGGCCACGGGCAGACCGGCCGAAGGCCTGGTGTGGCGGTCTCCTGACGCGTCGGGGCGGGACCGCCGGCCAGGGGGCACCCCGTGGCGCGGGGTGCCTCCGGGCGTCGCCGTCCGGCTCAGATGGTCGCCGTGTCGATCACGAAGCGGTAGCGGACGTCGCTGGCGAGCACCCGCTCGTACGCCTCGTTGATCTCCTCGGCGCGGACGAGCTCGATCTCGGCGCCGATGCCGTGCTCGGCGCAGAAGTCGAGCATCTCCTGGGTCTCGGCGATGCCGCCGATGCTGGAGCCGGCCAGCGTCTTGCGGCCGCCGATGACCGAGAACAGGTTGAGGGAGATGGGCTCCTCGGGGGCGCCCACGTTGACCAGGGCACCGTCCGTGCGCAGCAGCGACAGGAACGCGCCGAAGTCCAGCGGGGCGGAGACCGTGGAGACGATCAGGTCGAAGGTGCCGGCCAGCTCCTCGAAGGTCTTCGGGTCGCTGGTGGCGTAGTAGTGGTCCGCGCCCAGCTTCAGGCCGTCGTCCTTCTTGCGCAGGGACTGGGACAGGACGGTCACCTCGGCGCCGAGCGCGTGCGCGATCTTCACGGCCATGTGGCCGAGGCCGCCCATGCCGAGGACGGCGACCTTCTTGCCCGGGCCGGCGTTCCAGTGGCGGAGCGGGGAGTACGTGGTGATGCCGGCGCACAGCAGCGGCGCGGCGACGTCGAGGGACAGGCCGTCGGGGATGCGCACGACGTAGTTCTCGTCGACGACGATCTTCTCCGAGTAGCCGCCGTGGGTGGGCTGCCCGTCCCTGCCGATGCCGTTGTACGTCATCGTCGCGCCGTTGGCGCAGTACTGCTCCAGGCCGGCCTTGCAGTTGTCGCACTCGCGGCAGGAGTCGACCATGCAGCCGACGCCCACGCGGTCGCCGACCTGGAACCTGGTCACGCCCGGCCCCACCTCGGAGACGACACCGGCGATCTCGTGACCCGGGACCATCGGGAAGATCGCCTCACCCCAGCCCTCGCGGGCCTGGTGGATGTCGGAGTGGCAGATACCGGCGAACTTGATGTCGATCTGCACATCGGACTCGCCGACGGCACGGCGCTCGATGGTGGTGCGCTCCAGCGGGGCCTTCGCGGCGGGTGCGGCGTACGCGGCGACAGTGGTCATACGAAGGGTTCTCCTCGGTGTTGTCCGCTCCCGGCCGCCTTCCGGCCGGGCACGGTCTTCAGACTGCCCGGCGACCGGGGAATCACCCAGGTTCCGCCTTTGCCTACGTTCCCGGTGCGTACCACTGGCGGGGTCAGGCTCGTGTGCGTACGACCGTGAATACTGGGCGCATGGACTCCCAGCCCGACACCGCGCCCGAGCCGGCCACCGGCTTCGCCGCAGACGCGTCCGCCGCAGCCGGTGAGGACACCGGTGGTGGGCTGGACCGGCGGGCCGAGCTCAGCGAGTTCCTGCGTACCCGGCGCGCCCGACTGACGCCGCAGGACGTCGGTCTGCCGGACTACGGCCGGCAGCGCCGGGTGCCGGGGCTGCGCCGGGAGGAGCTGGCCCGGCTGGCCGGGGTGTCGGTGGCGTACTACACGCGCCTGGAGCAGGGCAACGGGCGGAACGTGTCGGCGGAGGTGCTCGACTCGATCGCCCGCGCGCTGCGGCTGACCGACGCCGAGCACGCGCACCTGACGCACCTGGCCAAGCCGAAGCCGAAGCACAAGAAGAAGGCGGCGGTGCGTACCCAGCAGGTGCGGACGTCGCTGCGCCGGCTGCTGGACACGCTGGACGGGGTGCCGGCCTACATCGTGGGCCGCCGGGCGGAGATCCTGGCCTGGAACCGGATGACGGCGGCGGTCTTCGGCGACTGGTCGGAGCTGCCCGTGCAGGACCGCAACTGGGCGCGGCTGGTCTTCCTCGACGCCTGCTACCGGGATCTGTACGTGGACTGGGAGCAGAAGGCGATCGACATCGTCTGCGCGCTGCGCATGGAGGCGGGCTGCTGTCCGGACGATCCGCGGCTGTCGGCGCTGGTGGGCGAGCTGTCGGTCAAGAGCGAGGACTTCCGCCGGCTGTGGGCCAAGCACGACGTCAAGGAGAAGAGTCACGGCGTCAAGCGCCTGCGTCATCCGCTCGTCGGTGAACTGGTCCTGCAGTACGAGTCGTTCAGGCTCCCCGACGACAGCGAGCAGTCCCTGCTCGTGTACCACGCCGAGCCGGCCTCACCGTCGGCGGAGGCCCTGCGCCTGCTGGCCAGCTGGGGTACGGACGCCACCCGGGCGGGCACCGGGAGCTGACCGGCGGCCGCGTCGGCGCCGAGGTCCGACCGCGGCGTCGGCGCCGCGGTGCGGAGGACCGCGCCGCCGCGCACCCGGGTGAGCCGGACGCCGTGAGAACACCGATGCCGCCTCCTGGGAGGCGGCATCGGCACGGGGTGTGAGGCGGGGTCAGACGGCGGAGCCGGCCTTCCACTCGTCCCAGCTCATGTTCCAGCCGTTGAGGCCGTTGTCGGGGGCGACGGTCTTGTCACCGGTGTTGGAGACGACCACGACGTCACCGACGATCGAGTTGTCGTAGAACCACGCGGCCGGCGTGCCGGGGTCGTCGGCGCCCTTCTTGTCCTGCAGACCCACGCAGCCGTGGCTGGTGTTGACGTTGCCGAAGACGGAGGGGGAGCCCCAGTAGTTGCCGTGGATGAAGGTGCCGGAGGTGCTCAGGCGCATGGCGTGCGGCACGTCCTTGATGTCGTACTCGCCCTTGCCGTCGTCGTCGGTGAAGCCGACGGTCGCACCGTCCATCCGGGTCTGCTTGAACTTCTCGGAGATCACCATCTGGCCCTGGTACGTCTTGTTGTCGGGCGAGCCGGCGGAGATCGGGATGGTCTTGACGACGTTGCCGTTCTGAGTGACCTTCATCTGCTTGGTCTTCGCGTCGACGTAGGAGACCTGGTTGCGGCCGATGTGGAAGGTGACCGTCTTCTGCTGCACGCCGTAGACGCCCTGGGCGCCCTCGACACGGTCGAGCGCGAGCTTCAGCGTGACGGTGGAGTTCTCCTTCCAGTAGTCCTGGGGCCGGCAGTCCATGCGGTTGGCGCTGAACCAGTGGCAGGCGACCTCCTGGCCGCTGCTGGAGGTGACCGTGACGCCCTTCTGGACGGCCGCCTTGTTGGTGATCGCCTTGTCGAAGTTGATCGACACGGGCATGCCGACGCCGACCGTGGAGCCGTTGTCCGGCGTGAAGGTGCCGATGAAGCTGTGCGCCGGGGCGACCGTGGTGAACGAGGCGTTCTCGTGGGCGGCACGGCCCTTGGCGTCCGTGGCGGTCGCCGTGATCCGGTAGGTCGTGGCGCGCTCCAGCTGGCCGCTGGGCTTCCAGCTCTTCTTGTCGGGAGATATCCGGCCGTCGACGGTCTTGCCGTCGGTGCTGGTCATCGTCACCTCGGACAGCGTGCCCTTGGCGACGGTGACGGCGGCGGCGCTGTTGATGGAGGCGTTGTCGGAGCCGTCCGCGGGTGTGATCTTGATCTGGGCCTCGGAGGTCTGCCGGGCCGCCGCCTTGTCGGCGCTGGCCTGTGAGGAGTCCTTGTTCCCGTCGGTGGCGCCCGTGTCGCCGCCGGAACACGCCGTGAGTACCAGAACACCACCGAGCAGTGCGGACGCGGTCATCAGACGCTTGCGCCGCTTACTGTTCGTCATCACACATTTCTCCATCGTCGCCGAATCCCCAAAACCCCGAGTCCCCCGCTGAGGACCATCAACGTTACGACCGGTTCGTCCCGTTCCCCGGGCCGTGCGGGTGTGGCACACGCCACGCCCACCGGCCCGGGCCGGTGCGTGAAGTGAGACGACGAAACCCCGGGTGGCGGTTGCCCCCGGGGTCGCCCTGATCCGGGCGGCGTCAGCCGGGATGGCCGCGGTACTCCGTGGCGCCCTCGTCGATCCCTTCGTCGTCGCGGTCCTCGTCGACATCATCCTCGTCGACGTCCCAGTCCGGAGCGTCGGGATCGTAGTCGATCCGCTCGCTGGACCAGGAGGCCTGCTGCAGTTCCACCCCGGGCACCTCTCCCACCAGCGCGAACGGGTCCACGAGATAGGCGAGGGCTTCCGCGGTGTCTTCCGTCACAGTCCGGTGGGCGTGTACCCGTTCTTCCGCGGACATGTCACCGTTTTCGGCCTCGTCGGCGACGCGTTGCCGGGCGGCCCGGGTGACGGCGTCCTCGTCGTCGACCGCGACGACGAGCTCAACGCGGAGGCGGACAAAGCGCGATGTCTCTGGAGTGCTCATGCGGTGAGCGTACGGCTCAAACCTCCCGTGACTTTCCTGTGACCCGCGACCTTCACTAACATCACCTCGCACGGCCAATTCGCCAGCGCCACAAGGGGATCGATATTCCGTGTCATCCGCTCGCCGTACGTTGCTGACCGCCACCACCGCGGGCACCCTGCTGGGCGCCCTGTGGTTCGTCCCGTCCGCGAACGCGACGGTGGAGGCGCCGGCGAGAGAGGCCGCCCCGGCGGCGCCGACCACTCAGGTCACGGTGCGGGCGGGGGCCGCGTCCACGGCCACCGACGCGTCCGGCGCGCAGTCCGGCGGCGGCACCGAACTCGCCGACACCGGAAGCTTCGACACCACCCCCTACGTCGTGGGCGGCACGCTGTTCCTGACGCTCGGGGCCGGGTTCGTGGTCTATTCGGTGCGCCGGGAACGCCTCGGTTTCTGACGCCGGTCCGGCTTCCCCGCCCTCCCCTCGCAAGGCGGGCGGAGGACCCGGGGCCCCGTCGCCGGAAGGGGCACCGGACGGCTCAGCGCAGCGGGCCGGTGACCGTCTCCACGGCGGCGACGAGCCCCCCGTCGCGCACGAAGGCCTCCGCGGCGGCGAGGTCGGGCGCCAGGAACCGGTCCGGGCCGGGCCCGCCCACTCCCGCGTCCCGCGCGGCCTCGATGACGGCGCGCGTCGCCGGGGCCGGGGTCAGCCCCTCGCGCAGCTCGACGGCGCGGGTGGCGGCGTACAGCTCGACGGCGAGCACCCGGGCCAGGTTGCCGACGGCCGTCCGCAGCTTGCGCGCCGCGGACCAGCCCATGGAGACGTGGTCCTCCTGCATGGCGGAGGAGGGGATCGAGTCTGCGGAGGCGGGGACCGCGAGCCGCTTCATCTCACTGACCAGCGCGGCCTGCGTGTACTGGGCGATCATCAGCCCCGAGTCGACACCGGCGTCGTCGGCGAGGAACGGCGGCAGGCCGTGGCTGCGGTTCTTGTCGAGCAGCCGGTCGGTACGGCGCTCGGCGATGGAGCCGAGGTCGGCCACGGCGATGGCGAGGAAGTCGAGGACGTAAGCCACCGGCGCGCCGTGGAAGTTGCCGTTGGACTCCACCCGGCCGTCGGGCAGGACGACGGGGTTGTCGACGGCGGAGGCGAGTTCGCGCTCGGCGACGAGCCGGGCGTGGGCGAGGGTGTCCCGCCCGGCGCCCGCGACCTGCGGGGCGCAGCGCACGGAGTAGGCGTCCTGGACCCGGGGGGCGTCGTCCTGGTGGTGCCCCGTCAGCTCCGAACCCCTCAGCACGGCCAGCATGTTGGCGGCGCTGGCGCCCTGGCCCGGGTGCGGGCGGATGGCGTGCAGCTCGGGGGCGAGGACCTTGTCCGTGCCGAGAAGCGCCTCCAGGCTGAGGGCGGCGGTGACGTCGGCGGACTTGTAGAGGGTGTCGAGGTCGGCGAGGGCCATGACGAGCATGCCGAGCATGCCGTCGGTGCCGTTGAGGAGGGCCAGCCCCTCCTTCTCCCGCAGCTCGACCGGCTGGATGCCGTGCGCGGCGAGCAGTTCACCGGCGGGACGGACGACGCCGTCGGGGCCCTCGGCGTCGCCCTCGCCCATCAGCGTCATGGCGCAGTGGGAGAGCGGGGCGAGGTCGCCGGAGCAGCCGAGGGAACCGTACTCGTGCACGACCGGGGTGATGCCGGCGTTCAGGACGTCGGCCATGGTCCGCGCGACCTCGGGGCGTACGCCGGTGTGCCCGGAGCAGACCGTCTTGAGCCGCAGGAACATCAGCGCCCGCACGACCTCGCGCTCCACCCGCGGTCCCATCCCGGCGGCGTGCGAGCGGACGATGTTGCGCTGGAGCTGGGTGCGCAGTTCCTGGCTGATGTGCCGGGTCGCCAGCGCGCCGAAGCCGGTGCTGACGCCGTAGACCGGGTCCGGCTTGGCCGCCAGCGCGTCCACGATCTCCCGGGCCGCCGCGAGGGCGGCCACCGCCTCCTCGGAGAGTTCGACCCGGGCGCCGCCGCGCGCCACGGCGAGAACGTCGGACGCGGTGACGCCGGACGTCCCCACCACCACAGTGTGCATATCCATATTCAGGAGCGTACGCAGTGAATTCCCTGGTGTCACCACCGGGGGACGGGTACGCCCCTTACCGGAGGGTAGGCCGGTCGGGGCGCGGTCACCGCCCGCGGCATGCCCGGGAAGCCCCGGAACCACCCGCCGTGGCGCGTCAGGGCCGGCGGCCGCGGAAGCGGCGGCGTTCGGACGGGGCGCCGGGCGACGGCTCGTCGGCGAGGCGGACGACGGGATCACCGGGCCCCTCACGCCCGGCGACGACCGGCCTGTCGGCGCGCAGCGCCTTGGCCCGGTACTGCGCGGCGTCGGCGAGACGGAACAGCCGTCGGGCCGAGCGCACCGGCCCGACGGCGCCCTCGGTCGAGGCGATCCCGCAGGCGACCCCCTCCCCCAGCTCCAGCTCGGTCGCCCGGCGGCACAGCTCGTCGACCGCCTTCACCACCTCGTCGGCGGGCGCGCCCACCGCGAGCAGGCAGAACTCGTCGCCGCCGAGCCGCGCGGCCAGGGCCCCGGGCACCATCGCGCCGCACAGGGACAGCACCGACCCGAACCGTTCCAGGAGCCGGTCGCCGACGGCGTGCCCGAACGTGTCGTTGACCCGCTTGAGCCCGTTCAGGTCGCAGACGGCCAGAGTGACGACGGCACCGTCCCGGCGGTGCCGCTCGACGGCCTCCTCGAGCCGCACATCGACCGCGCGCCGGTTGGCGAGCCCGGTGAGCGCATCGGTGAACGCCAGCCGGCGGGCCTCCTGCACCTGCTCGGTCTGCGCCATGCCCGCCGCGACGACGGCGGCCAGCACCGTGGCGAAGTCGGCGTCATCCCGGTCGAAGGCGGGGGCACCGGCGGAGCGGGCGACGTAGAGCTCACCCCAGGCGCGCCCGTGCAGCACGATCGGCGCGACCACGCAGGAGCCGCGTCCGCGCCGCCGCAGCGCGGCGACACGCTGGTGGCAGTAGCCGGAGTGGCCGGCGGCCGGGCCGGCCGCGGTCTCGACCCAGGCGTTCGGCTCGCCGCCCGCGGCCCACCGCTCGTGCAGGAACTCGGTGATCTCCGGGAACTGGTGCACCGGATAGGTCTCGTCCTCCGGGAACTCCTCCTCCTCGGGCGATCTGTCCCCCACGTTCACGAGGACGCGCAGCCGCCCGCGGTCCCGTTCCCAGACCGACAGCGCGGCGAAGCTGCCGGCCAGCGCCCGGCACGCGCCGAGCGCCGCCGCCCGCCAGGAGTCACGCGGGGTGTGCGTCGCGGCCATGCCCTGCGCCAGTGCCACCACGGCGGCCAGCCGCCTGTTGTCGCCCATTACCCCAGGTTAGGGACGTTTTGCTGCACATGGGGCATTTGGGCGGCTGACGGGGCGCCCCTCACGGGACGCCGCCGACACGGTCCGGATCCCCGCGCCGACCGAGCGCGGGCCGCCCCACGGCACCGGCGACAGCCGGCCGCCCGGTGCTCCGCCGGCCCGCCTGCGAGCCGCCACCCGGTCCTTCACCCGCCCGCCTGCGAGCCGCCGCCCGGTCCTTCACCCGCCCGCCTTGCGAGCCGCCACCCGGCAGGCGCTCCGCCGCCCCGGTCCCGGCCCGTCACGACCGGCGCTCGGCCGCCCCGCTCCCGGGTGCGCGCCCGGCGCCGAGGACGCTCCCGGTCACTCGCCCGGCCACAGCGCTGCGGTCACTCGCCCGGCCAGCGGGCCGGACGCTTCTCGTTGAACGCCGCCACTCCCTCGGCACGGTCCCCGGAGAACGCCACCGCCCGCCAGGCGGCGTCCTCGACCTCGAGTCCGGCCCGCAGGTCCATCCCGTGTCCCAGCCGCAGCGCCCGCTTGGCCGCCCGCAGCCCGACCGGCGAGTTCGCCGCCATCCGGGCGGCCAGCGCCAGCGCCTCCTCCCGGTCCCGCCCCTCGTCCACGAGCTGGTCCACCAGTCCCAGCTCGCGCGCCTCCGCGGCCTCCACCCTGCGCGCGGTGAAGATCAGCTCGGCCGCCCGCGCCGCCCCCACCCGGCGCGGCAGCAACTGCGTGCCGCCGCCCCCGGGGATGACGCCCACGGACACCTCGGGGAGCCCCACCAGGGCGGTACGGTCGGCCACGATCACGTCGCAGGACAGCGCCAGCTCGAACCCGCCACCGAGCGCGTACCCGTGCACCGCCGCGATCGTCGGCATCGGCAGTTCCAGTACGCCGGTGTACGCCCCGCGCGCGACGGGCCGCTGCCGCACCAGGTCGGCGTCGCTGAAGGAGTTGCGCTCCTTCAGATCGGCACCGACGCAGAACGCCCGCTCGTGCGACGACGTCAGCACGACCACGCGCGCGTCCCGGTCGGCGGCGAGCGCGGAGCACGCCGCGGTGATCGAGCGGGCCATGTCGGTCGACACGGCGTTCATGGCCTTGGGCCGGTCGAGGACGAGCTCCGCGACATGGTCGTGCCGCCGCACCAGCACGAACTCCCCGAACCGCTCCTCGCTCATGACACCCTCCCGGTTAACGCGGGTTAACAACACGTGCCCCGATCATCGCAGCCGCGCGCCGGTCGAGGGAAGGGCCGTCAGGGGGAGCGGGTGGGAGGCGGTCGGCGGGGCCGGCCCTGGCAGAGCGGCCCTTCGTGTCCAGGACCGATTACCCGTTCGAGTGACATCCCCGCCCATCCGACACCGAAGCCCCACGGGAGCGCATAGCGTGCGTCCGCCGCGGCGCATCGGGGGCGCGAGCGCACCGGGGAGGGATCGCGATGACCACGGACACGACCAGAGCGCGGGACACCAGGGGCTCCGGGACACGCGGCACGCGGGGCGTGCCGCCCACTGGAGCGGGGGCCGAGGCGAACGGGGGTGCCGGGCCCGGCGGCGCGGAGGACGGCGCCACCGGGGCGAGGAGCGCCGGGGACGTGGCCGGCACGGGGGGCCCGCCCTACGGGGCGACCGCGGAGAACGACGTCGGTGCGGGCGCCGACGACGTCCGCAGGAGAAGGGCACGGGCGGAGCACGGCCGGGGCGAGGGAACGGACGCGCCGGGCTCACGCGCCCAGAGCGCCGAACCCGGGACGATACGGGCCGGAGGCTCGCCGCGTGAGACCCCGCAGACCGGACCCGCCGGCCCAGGAGAGCCCGACGCCGGATCGGCTCCGGCCGCAGGCCCGCAGTCCTGCGCCGGTCCAGTTCCAGACCCGGAGCCCTGTGACGGCCCGGCCACGAGCCCGCACCCCTGCGCCGGTCCAGCCCCACACCCGGAGCCCTGCGACGGTCCGGGTACGCGCCCGCAGCGCAGCCACGGTCCGGCCGCAGGCCCGCAACCCTGCGACGGTCCTACCCCAGGCAGGCAACCTGGCGACAGTCCGACCCCAGGCGCGCAACCCTGCGACGGTCCGGCCGCGGGCGGGCGAGCCCGCAGCCGACACGCCCTCCGGGGCGCCCCCGGCGACGGCACGCCCGCCGGGGCCCCGGCCACGCCGATCCGGCGGCGAGCCGGCGTCACGGGTGAGGGCACCAGGGACACCGAAGGCTCCCGCGCCGAGCCCCCCTCGGACGGGCGTCCGGAGCCCGAGGCGCCCGCGGCCGGCGACGTGCGGTCCGGTGACGCCCCCCGCGGCGAGGGCCGTACCGCCGAAGCGGTCGCCACCGTCACCTGCGGGGCCGGCGTTCGCGTCCCGTTCGGAAGCCCGCGGGGGCGGGGGCGTCACCGCCGCCCCCGACACCGCAAGGCGCTGCTCGTCGCCGGGGGCCTCGCTCTCGCCGCCGGTGCACTGAGCCTCGTACGGCTGGCGCCCGAGTCCGGGTTCGGCGGTCCGGGCGCGGCCGAGGCCGAGCCTCTGCCGGGCCACGGCAGGGTGACGCACGGATCCGGCACCTCGGCCGCCGCCGTCACCCCCGGTCCCGCGGACCTGCCCTCGGCGACCGCCGTCCCCGGCGGGCAGCGCTCCCAACCGGTCCCGGGCACGGGCGCGGCACCGGCCGCGTCGTCGTCCCCTGCCACGGCCGCGCGCCCGTCGTACCCGCCCGGCGGCACGCCCCTGTCCGAGGCCCCGGACGCGCCGCACGCCCCCGTGACGACACCCCGGCCGCCCGCCGCCTCGGCTCCCGAGCCGCGCCCGGCCCCGCCTTCCGCACCGGACCGGACGGCACCGGGTCCGGGCACGCACTCCTCCGCCCCACCGCCGGGCAGCCCGGGACTGTGCCTGCCGATCATCGGGCTGTGCGTGGACGTGGGGCACGGGGCGTCCGGCCGCTGAGCACCGGCCGCCGTCACCGACCGCGTGCCGCGACCCGCCCGCGCGCCACTCGCCATCCGCGATCCGTTCACGTCCGCGCCAGGCTCGTGCACCGCACCAGCGCGGCGCTCACGCAGGGGTCACGACGTCCTGTCCTCCCGCCGGGTGAGCAGCCAGGGCTCGACCACGCCGAGTCCGCGCACCGGGCGCTGCCACATCGGCTGCAGGGCGAACCGGTAGGCCGGGGGCTCCTTGCCCTCCTTCTCCGCGGCGGCCGCGGCCTCGGCGGCCGCCGCCTCGGAGGGCGGGGCTTGACCCGTGCGGATCAGCTCCTCGGCGAAGGCGGTGTCGACGAGGACGGCGTCCCGCGGGGCTATCGACGTCAGCCGCGAGGCGAGGTTGACGGTCGTGCCGAAGACGTCGCCCATCCGGGTGGTGACCGTGCCGAACGCCATGCCCACCCGCAGCTCGGGCATCGTCTCGTCGTTCGCCATCGTCTCGATCAGGCGCAGCCCGATCTCCGCCGCGACACATGCGTCGTCGGCGGCGTACAGGACCTCGTCGCCGAGGGTCTTGATCAGCCGCCCGCCGTGCGCGGCCACCAGGTCGGCGGCGGTCGTCTCGAAGGCCTCGACGAGTTCGCCGAGCTCCTCCTCCTCCATGCGGCGGGTCAGCCGGGTGAAGCCGACGAGGTCGGCGAAGCCGACGGCGAGGCGCCGGTCGACCATCTCCGCGTCGTCGGCGGCCTGCACGACGCGGCCGGCGGACGCGGCGAGCTGGCGGCGCCAGACGTAGACGAGGAACTCCTCCAGCTCGGGCAGCAGCAGCTCGACGATGGGGTACGTCACCTCGGTGCGGGTCATCCCCGGCTCGGGCGGCTCGGTCAGGCCCTCCAGGAAGGAGTCCATCTGCCATTCCGCCAGCCGGGCGGTGGTCTGCCCGGTGGACCGGGCGACCTGCACGGCCATGGCCTCGCTGAGCAGTCCCGCCTCGACGAGGCCGGCGAGGCGGCGCAGGGCGAGCACGTCGGCCTCGGTGAGCGCCTTGGCCTGCCCTATGTCGGGGAAGCCCATGGCCCGCCAGAAACGGGAGGCGAGCTCCATGGAGACGCCGGCGCTGCGCGCCGCCTGGAAGGGGGTGTAGCGCCGGTCGGCGCCCAGGATGAGGTGCTCCAGACGCAGAGCGAGAGGGTCCTCGCCGGAGTCGGCGGCGTGGGGGTCCACCCGGCCGTCCCCGTCCGCGCCGGAGCCCGTGTCGTCGACGGTCACGCCTGCTGCCCTTCCGATCTGCCACGGTCAGGTATCGACCGGCCTCAACTCTACGGCAGGTGTGCGCCAGCTCACTCCGTCAGGTCGCGCCGAGGGGTGAGGTGACCTGGGTCTTGAGGAGCGGGGACGGGCCCGCGGCGCGCGACGCGCGGGGTGTCTCACGCCGGGCGCAGATGGACGATGTCGCCGGCGCCCACGGGCTCCCGCACGCCCTCCTTCGTCGCCAGGACGAGGCGCCCGTCGCCGTCCACCGCGACCGCCTCCCCGACGAGCGCCCGGTCCCCCGGCAGCTCGGCCCGCACCATGCGCCCCAGCGTGGCACAGCCCGCCGCGTAGGTCTCCTGCAGCCCGCTGGCGACCGGATCGCCAGCGGCGGCACGCCAGCGCCCGTACCAGTCCTCCAGGGACCGCAGCACCGCCCGCAGCAGGGGGTCACGGTCCGTGTTGCGGGCGCCGGCCTGGGCCAGGGAGCCGGCCTGCGGGACCGGCAGCTCGTCGGCGTGCAGCGAGACGTTGATGCCGACGCCGACGACCACGGCGTCGTCCCCGGCCCGTTCGGCCAGGACGCCCCCGGCCTTGCGCTCCTCGCCGCCGACGGTCACCAGCAGGTCGTTCGGCCACTTCAGGGACGTGTCCACGCCGGCCGCGCGGGCCAGGCCGGTGGCGACCGCGACCCCGGCGAGCAGCGGCAGCCAGCCCCAGCGGGACACCGGCACCCCGCCGGGCCGCAGGAGGACGGAGAAGAACAGGCCGGAGCGGGGCGGCGCGGTCCACCGGCGGTCCAGCCGGCCGCGCCCGGCCGTCTGCTCCTCGGCCACCAGGACGGCGCCCTCGGCCACCCCGCCCGCGGTGGCCCGGGCGACCAGGTCGGAGTTGGTGGAGCCGGTGCTCTGCACCACGTCCAGTGCCGACCACAGGCCGTCCTCGCGCACCAGCGCCCGACGCAGCGCCGTGGCGTTCAGCGGCGGGCGGCCGAGGTCGGACCAGCGGCTCCGGCCGGATCCGCCGTTCAGGCCCGGTTCGTTGCCGGGGTTGTCGTCTGCTGCATCTCGCGGCGTCATGCAAGTAACACTAGGTGTGGTAAACGCCGCACTGCCGATCGGTGGGGCCCCCACTACGCTACGGATGAGTAACCGTCCCCCCTTTTGAGCAGGCAGGGAGCCGCATCCCGATGTCCGAGCCGGAAGAGATCGACATTCACACGACCGCTGGGAAACTCGCGGACCTCCAGCGCCGTATCCAGGAAGCGACACATGCCGGCTCGGAACGCGCTGTCGAGAAGCAGCACGCCAAGGGCAAGCTGACGGCACGTGAGCGGATCGAGTTGCTGCTCGACGAGGACTCCTTCGTCGAGCTCGACGAGTTCGCCCGGCACCGCTCCACCCACTTCGGGCTGGAGCAGAACCGCCCGTACGGCGACGGCGTGGTGACCGGGTACGGCACCGTCGACGGCCGCCCCGTCGCGGTGTTCTCGCAGGACTTCACCGTCTTCGGCGGCGCCCTCGGCGAGGTGTACGGGCAGAAGATCGTCAAGGTGATGGACTTCGCCCTGAAGACCGGCTGCCCGGTCATCGGCATCAACGACTCCGGCGGCGCCCGCATCCAGGAGGGCGTGGCCTCGCTCGGCGCGTACGGTGAGATCTTCCGCCGCAACACCCACGCCTCGGGTGTGATCCCGCAGATCAGCCTGGTCGTCGGACCGTGCGCGGGCGGTGCGGTGTACTCGCCGGCGATCACCGACTTCACGGTCATGGTCGACCAGACCTCGCACATGTTCATCACCGGTCCCGACGTCATCAAGACGGTCACCGGCGAGGACGTCGGCTTCGAGGAGCTGGGCGGCGCCCGGACCCACAACTCCGCCTCCGGCGTGGCCCACCACATGGCCGGGGACGAGAAGGACGCCATCGAGTACGTCAAGCAGCTGCTGTCGTACCTGCCGTCCAACAACCTCAGCGAGCCCCCGGCCTTCCCGGAGGAGGCGGACCTCGCCGTCGGCGCCGAGGACCTCGAGCTGGACACGCTCGTCCCGGACAGTGCGAACCAGCCGTACGACATGCACACGGTGATCGAACACGTTCTCGACGACGCCGAGTTCTTCGAGACGCAGCCGCTGTTCGCGCCGAACATCCTCACCGGCTTCGGGCGGGTGGAGGGCCGGCCGGTCGGCATCGTGGCCAATCAGCCCATGCAGTTCGCCGGCTGCCTGGACATCGACGCCTCCGAGAAGGCCGCCCGCTTCGTGCGCACGTGCGACGCCTTCAACGTGCCGGTGCTGACCTTCGTCGACGTGCCCGGCTTCCTGCCGGGTGTCGGCCAGGAGCACACCGGCATCATCCGCCGCGGCGCGAAGCTGATCTTCGCCTACGCCGAGGCCACCGTCCCGCTGATCACGGTGATCACGCGGAAGGCGTTCGGCGGCGCGTACGACGTCATGGGCTCCAAGCACCTGGGCGCCGACCTGAACCTGGCCTGGCCGACCGCGCAGATCGCCGTGATGGGCGCGCAGGGCGCGGTCAACATCCTGCACCGCCGGACCATCGCCGAGGCGGAGGACGCCGACGCGACGCGGGCGCGGCTCATCCAGGAGTACGAGGACACCCTCCTCAACCCGTACGTCGCGGCCGAGCGCGGCTACGTCGACGCCGTCATCATGCCGTCCGACACCCGTGCCCACATCGTGCGCGGTCTGCGTCAGCTGCGCACCAAGCGGGAATCCCTGCCTCCGAAGAAGCACGGCAACATCCCCCTCTAGGCCTGCTGGGAGCGGACATGACGATCAAGGTCGTACGAGGCAATCCGACCCCGGAGGAGCTCGCCGCCGCCCTGGCGGTGGTCCGGGCGCGCGCCGCGGCGGCGGCCGCCCTGCCGCCCGGCGCGCCCGGACCGCGCGACTCCTGGGCGGACCCGGCCCGCCTCGCCGGGTCCCGGGTGCCGAGCCCCGGGCCCTCGGCGTGGGCCCGCACCTACTGGCCGGGCTGAGCCCGCGCCGCGGCACCGGCGGTGACGCCCCGGCGGTCGCCCCTCGCCCGACGGAGCCGGCGGTCGCCCCGCCCGGCGGACTCCCGTCCGGGCCCGGGGCGGCCGCCGGCGTCGTGTGCCGCCACGGCGGCCCCGGGCCCGGACGGGCAGGGGTCGCGGAGCGGTCCGCCGGAGCGGTCGAAGTTGAGTACGCGTACTCAGGCGCCGAAGCCCGTCCCCGCCGGACGATCGGGGGCATGCTGTGGTCCGACCCCGAGAACGAGCCGCCCGAGGAACTGCGTGACACGCAGGAGATGTTGCGGCGGCTGGGCGTTCTCATGGCCCTCGGCATGGTGCTCGCCATGATCGTCATCGGTCTGAGGTGAGCCCGTCCCGCCGCGCCGATACGCTGACCGCATGACAGATCAGCCGCGCCGCCGACTCGTGCTCGCCTCCCAGTCCCCCGCCCGGCTCGGGCTGCTGCGCCAGGCCGGACTGCATCCCGAGGTGATCGTGAGCGGCGTCGACGAGGACGCGGTCAGCGCGCCCACCCCCGCCGAGCTGGCGCTCGCGCTCGCCGAGGCGAAGGCCTCCGTGGTGGCGGCCAAGCCCGAGGTGCACGGCGCGCTGGTGATCGGCTGCGACTCGGTGCTCGACCTCGACGGGCAGCCGCTCGGCAAGCCCGCCGACGCCGAGGAGGCCACCGCGCGCTGGAAGGCGATGCGCGGGCGGGCCGGGACCCTGCAGACCGGGCACTGCGTCTGGGACACGCTCAGCGGGCGCCACGCCTCCGCCACCGCCTCCACCGTCGTCCACTTCGGCGAGCCGACGGACGAGGAGATCGCCGCGTACGTCGCCTCCGGCGAGCCGCTCTACGTCGCCGGCGCCTTCACCCTCGACGGCCGTTCGGCTCCGTTCATCGACGGCATCGAGGGGGACCACGGCAACGTCATCGGCATCAGCCTGCCGCTGGTGCGCCGGCTGCTGGCCGAACTGGGCGTGGGCATCACCGACTTGTGGGCGCCGGCGCGGGACTGATCGCGAAGGGGGCGCTCAGGGGGCGCTGGGCTCAGCCGGAGGGATGAGCGGGGCGCGGTGGTCGCCGTCCGTGCGGCCGGCCCCGCCCTCCGCCGGCCCGTGACCCGGCAGGCCGCTCCCGCTCCCCGCGTCGCGCGCGGGGCCCTCGCCGCCCTCCGGCCCGTCGTCCGGCACCGCCCCGGCGGGGCCCTCCTCCGCCCGGTCGTAGGTCATCAGCAGCAGGACGATGAGGCCGAGCACGACCATCATGAACAGGAACGCGGCCGGGCCCACCAGGCCCCACGCGAACGCGCCGAGCAGCCCGTGCACCACGGCGGCGCTGATCAGCAGCACCCGGCCGAAGCCGGCGGGCCGGCGGCCGCGCAGGGCGACGAGGAGAGCGACCAGCCCGCACACGGCGAAGTACAGCCCGAAGACCACCCCGCCGGCCTTCGAGGACGTCGCCATGGCGTCCGGGTCCAGACCGGCCAGGGACATGTGCTGCCGGTCGACCATCGTCCCGAGCATCCAGTTCAGTCCCGCGACGCCGACCGCCTCGGCGAACAGCACGAGCGCCACCACCCACGCCACCGGCCTGCGCACCACCGGTCCCCACCCACTTCCGCATGCCGTTCCGACGAGCGTGTTACCCCAGGTATGTTCTGGCCTCCCCAGACGCTACTCACCGGTAAACCGGGGGACAAGGGTCATGCGCACGGCAAAGAATCGTTGGGCCATTCGTAGGGACTCCACAAAGAAACGAAGTGGGCCGCAGCACGCCCTCACAGAGACCTTGGCCACACGTGGAAGCTAGGGTTTCCGGGAAGAGGTCCTGCGTACGCGGTACGACAAGGGATTTCGCGGGTCGAGCGAGCCTCGAATCACGCTCCGTGTGGGCAAGCTCACCATTGGGGACGGGTCGAAGTGCCGTGTCGGCAGTCCCTAAACTCGGCTTGTTTCAAGGAGGGAGCCTCAATCGTGCGCAAGGTGCTCATCGCCAACCGTGGCGAAATCGCTGTCCGCGTGGCCCGGGCCTGCCGGGACGCCGGGATCGCGAGCGTGGCCGTCTACGCCGACCCGGACCGGGACGCTCTGCATGTCCGCGCCGCGGATGAGGCGTTCGCCCTGGGCGGTGACACCCCGGCCACCAGCTATCTCGACATCGAGAAGGTGCTGAAGGCCGCCAAGGAGTCGGGCGCGGACGCGATCCACCCGGGCTACGGCTTCCTTTCGGAGAACGCCGAGTTCGCCCAGGCGGTCCTGGATGCCGGCCTGATCTGGATCGGTCCGCCGCCGCAGGCCATCCGCGACCTCGGCGACAAGGTCGCCGCCCGCCACATCGCCCAGCGCGCCGGCGCGCCGCTGGTCGCCGGCACCCCCGACCCGGTGTCCGGCGCCGACGAGGTCGTCGCCTTCGCCGAGCAGAACGGCCTGCCGATCGCCATCAAGGCCGCCTTCGGCGGCGGCGGCCGCGGCCTGAAGGTCGCCCGCACCCTCGAAGAGGTGCCCGAGCTCTACGACTCCGCCGTGCGCGAGGCGGTGGCCGCCTTCGGCCGCGGCGAGTGCTTCGTCGAGCGCTACCTCGACAAGCCGCGGCACGTCGAGACCCAGTGCCTCGCCGATCAGTACGGCAACGTCGTCGTCGTGTCGACCCGTGACTGCTCCCTGCAGCGCCGCCACCAGAAGCTGGTGGAGGAGGCTCCGGCGCCGTTCCTGTCCGAGGAGCAGCTCGCGGAGCTGTACCGGGCGTCGAAGGCCATCCTGAAGGAGGCCGGCTACGTCGGCGCCGGCACGGTGGAGTTCCTCGTCGGCACGGACGGCACGATCTCCTTCCTGGAGGTGAACACCCGTCTCCAGGTCGAGCACCCGGTCACCGAGGAGGTCGCCGGCATCGACCTCGTGCGGGAGATGTTCCGCATCGCCGACGGCGAGGAGCTCGGCTACGACGACCCGGTGCTGCGCGGCCACTCCTTCGAGTTCCGCATCAACGGCGAGGACCCGGGCCGCAACTTCCTCCCCGCCCCGGGCACCGTCACCACCTTCGACCCGCCGTCCGGCCCCGGTGTGCGCCTGGACGCCGGCGTGGAGTCGGGCAGCGTCATCGGCCCGGCGTGGGACTCGCTGCTCGCCAAGCTGATCGTCACCGGCCGCACCCGCCGGGAGGCCCTGGAGCGCGCCTCACGCGCTCTGGAGGAGTTCCAGGTCGAGGGCATGGCCACCGCCATCCCGTTCCACCGGAAGGTCGTCCGGGACCCCGCGTTCGCGCCGGAGCTCACCGGCTCCGACGAGCCGTTCACGGTCCACACCCGGTGGATCGAGACCGAGTTCGTGAACGACATCAAGCCCTTCGCCGCCCCGGCCGAGACGGAGGCGGACGAGGAGGCGAACCGCGAGACGGTCGTCGTCGAGGTCGGCGGCAAGCGCCTGGAGGTCTCCCTGCCCGCGTCGCTGGGGATGTCCCTGGCCCGGACCGGCCTGGCGGCCGGCGCCAAGCCCAAGCGCCGCGCGGCGAAGAAGTCCGGCCCCGTCGCCTCCGGCGACACCCTCGCCTCCCCGATGCAGGGCACCATCGTCAAGGTGGCCGTCGAGGAGGGCCAGGAGGTCAACGAGGGCGACCTGATCGTGGTCCTCGAGGCCATGAAGATGGAGCAGCCCCTCAACGCCCACAAGTCGGGCACCATCAAGGGCCTGAGCGCCGACATCGGCGCCTCCGTCACCTCGGGCGCGGCGATCTGCGAGATCAAGGACTGACCCGGCGACACGCCCACGTGTGAGGAGCCCGGACCGGACGCTGTCAGCGGCCGGCCCGGGCTCCTCCCGCTTCCGCGGTCCCCAGCGGGCGTGCGCGGTGCGCAGGGTCCCCTCGTTCCGGGTCCGCAGCGGGCGCGCGCAGTGTCCTCAGGGGCCTTCCCGGCCAGGCGTAAGGGCGTCACCCGTTTTCGCCGGGCCACTCGGGACCGGCGCCGCCGGGCTCCCCTCGTCCGGCCGGCCGTGTGCCGCCGCGGCGGACGCGTCGACACCCTCGGAGACGTTCCCGGCGGGGCGTGGGGCCGTCACCGGTCCGCCGGGGCCGACACCGGTCCGCGGGGGCCGCGTGGCGCCCGGCGACGGTGCGGGCGCCCTCAGCTCGCCGTCAGCGCCTGCGCAGATCCGCCACCCGGGCACGCTCCGTCGCCGGTGACTGGTCGCCCAGGGCGGTGGCCGAGCGGAGGTTCCCGCCGGGGACCTGGCCGCGGCGTGGGCCGGGCAGGGGCACGTCGCGGCGGCGGTCGCGCGGCGGGGCCTGGTCACCCCCCGGGCTGCCGGAGGCGCCGGCGACGGCGATCTGCACGCCCTGGTCGGCGAGGGCCTGGAGCTCGGTGGCCGCGCGGTCGTCGTGCACGGGCGGCTCGTCCGTCACCAGCCGGGTGATCAGCTCGGTCGGCACCGTCTGGAACATCGTGTCGGTGCCGAGCTTGGTGTGGTCGGCGAGGACCACCACCTCCGCGGCCGCCTGCACGAGGGCCCGGTCGACCGACGCGGACAGCATGTTGGACGTGGACAGCCCGCGCTCGGCGGTCAGACCGCTGCCGGACAGGAAGGCCCGGGAGACCCTCAGCCCGTGCAGCGACTGTTCGGCACCGGAGCCGACGAGGGCGTAGTTGGAGCCGCGCAGCGTGCCGCCGGTCATCACCACCTCCACGCGGTTGGCGTGGGCCAGCGCCTGGGCGACCAGGAGCGAGTTGGTGACGACGGTCAGGCCGGGCACCCGGGCGAGCCGGCGCGCCAGCTCCTGGGTGGTCGTCCCCGCCCCGACGACGATCGCCTCGCCCTCGTCGACGAGGCCCGCGGCGAGGTCGGCGATGGCCGTCTTCTCCGCGGTCGCGAGGTGCGACTTCTGCGGGAAGCCGGACTCGCGGGTGAACCCGCCCGGCAGTACGGCACCGCCGTGGCGGCGGTCGAGGAGTCCTTCCGCCTCCAGTGCCCGGACGTCCCGCCGTACGGTCACTTCGGAGGTCTGGACGACGCGGGCGAGTTCACGGAGCGACACGGCACCGTTCGCTCGCACCATTTCGAGGATCAGTTGGCGACGTTCAGCAGCGAACACGAAACTGACAGTAACCCCGCCGACCGTCTGCTTTCAGCACTTTGCGCCGAATAACCGAAGTTGTTCGCGTACCAGGGCACGAAGTGGTATAGAGCCCCGGCCACGCAGCCCATGGCGGTGCGCCAGGCCGGCGACCCGCCGCCGACCTGCGGAAAACCGGCCCCGCGCGTCAGGCCTCGGCGTCCGCCTTGCGGGTGTGGAGCTGCCGTGCCACCTCGGCGATCGAGCCCGACAGCGACGGGTACACGGTGAACGCCTTCGCGATCTGTTCGACCGTCAGATTGTTGTCGACGGCGATCGAGATGGGGTGGATGAGTTCCGAGGCGCGCGGCGCGACCACGACACCGCCGACCACGATCCCCGTGCCCGGACGGCAGAAGATCTTGACGAAGCCGTCGCGGATGCCCTGCATCTTGGCGCGCGGGTTGCGCAGCAGGGGCAGCTTGACGCAGCGGGCGTCGATCTTGCCGCCGTCCACGTCGGCCTGGGTGTAGCCGACGGTGGCGATCTCCGGGTCGGTGAAGACGTTCGAGGAGACCGTCTTCAGGTTCAGCGGGGCCACCGTGTCACCGAGGAAGTGGTACATGGCGATGCGCCCCTGCATGGCGGCCACGGACGCCAGCGCGAAGACGCCGGTCACGTCACCGGCCGCGTACACGCCCGGAGCGGTGGTCCTGGACACCTTGTCGGTCCAGATGTGACCGGACTCGCGCAGCTTGACGCCGGCCTCCTCCAGTCCCAGCCCCGCGCTGTTCGGGATGGCGCCGACGGCCATCAGGCAGTGCGAACCGGTGATGACACGGCCGTCGGCCAGCGTCACCTCGACCCGGTCGCCGACCCGCTTGGCGGACTGGGCGCGGGAGCGTGCCATGACGTTCATGCCGCGGCGGCGGAAGACGTCCTCCAGCACGGCCGCCGCGTCGGGGTCCTCGCCCGGCAGCACGCGGTCGCGCGAGGACACCAGCGTGACCTTGCACCCGAGCGCCTGGTAGGCGCCGGCGAACTCGGCACCGGTCACGCCCGAGCCGACCACGATGAGCTCCTCGGGCAGCTCGTCGAGGTCGTAGACCTGCGTCCAGTTCAGGATGCGCTCGCCGTCCGGCTGGGCGTCGGGCAGCTCACGCGGGTGACCGCCGGTCGCGACGAGCACGGCGTCCGCCGTGAGCGTCTCCTCGGTGCCATCGGCGGCGGTGACGACGACCTTGCGCGAGCCGTCGAGGGCCTGCATGCCCTCCAGCCGGCCGCGGCCGCGCATGACCCGCGCGCCGGCGCGCGTGACGGACGCGGTGATGTCGTGCGACTGGGCGAGCGCCAGCCGCTTCACCCGGCGGTTGACCTTGCCGAGGTCCACGCCCACCACCCGGGCGGCCTGCTCCATCGGCGGCGTGTCGTCCGCGACGATGATGCCCAGTTCCTCGTACGACGAGTCGAAGGTGGTCATCACCTCGGCGGTCGCGATGAGGGTCTTGGACGGCACGCAGTCGGTCAGCACCGACGCCCCGCCCAGGCCGTCGCAGTCGACCACGGTCACCTCCGCGCCGAGCTGCGCGGCCACCAGGGCCGCTTCGTATCCGCCGGGTCCGCCACCTATGATCACGATCCGAGTCACGTACCCCATTGTCCCGCACCGGCCGCCGTGCTATTGCCGGGGGGCCGAACACGGGTGCGTTCTGTTACCCGCGAGACGGACGAGCCGCGGGTGCCCCCTGCCGTAGTCTCGACCCATGTCGCTCTACGCCGCGTACGCCGGCAATCTCGACGCCCGGCTGATGACCCGCCGCGCCCCGCACTCGCCGCTGCGCGCCACGGGGTGGCTGAACGGCTGGCGGCTGACGTTCGGCGGCGAGCACATGGGCTGGGAGGGCGCGCTGGCGACGATCGTCGAGGACCCGCTGTCCCAGGTCTTCGTCGCGCTGTACGAGATCGCCCCCATGGACGAGGAGTCCATGGACCGCTGGGAAGGCGTCGGCCTCGACATATACCGGCGCATGCGGGTCCGCGTCCACACGCTGGACGGCGAGGAGTCGGCCTGGGTGTACGTGCTCAACGCCTACGAGGGCGGCCTGCCGTCGGCCCGCTATCTGGGTGAGATCGCCGACGCGGCGGAGTCGGCGGGCGCTCCGTACGACTACGTCATGGAGCTGCGCAAGCGCCCCTGCTGAGGGCCGGATGCCGGCCCTCCGAGGCCCGCGCACCACTCCTGCCGGCGTTCGCGTCCCGCCCCACCGGGGGCCGCGCACCGCTCCCCCGAGAGCCGCGCCCCTCGGCAGGAGGGGCCCGCGTCACCCCTGCCGACGCCCGGGCGCCGCTCCTCGCCGGAAACGACAAGACAACGATCGCCATCCCGTGACCTCAGACATCTACGCGCGTAGGCGTAGACCGGCTACCCTCATGCGCGTGAACGCATCTCTTCTTCCGGACGACCGCCAGGGCGACCCGTACGCCGCCGCCGACGCAGCCGCCGCGCGCCTGCGCGAACTGACGGGCACCGAGACCCACGACGTCGCCCTCGTGATGGGCTCCGGCTGGGCGCCGGCCGTGGACGCCCTCGGCGAGCCCGAGGCGGAGCTCCTGGTCACCGATCTGCCCGGGTTCCCGCCGCCGGCGGTGGAGGGACACGGCGGCAAGATCCGCTCATACGCCATCGGCGACAAGCGCGCGCTGGTCTTCCTCGGCCGCACGCACTACTACGAGGGCCGCGGGGTCGCCGCCGTCGCCCACGGCGTCCGCACCGCCGTCGCCTCGGGCTGCAAGACCGTCGTCCTGACCAACGGCTGCGGCGGCCTGCGCGCCGGCATGCGGCCCGGCCAGCCCGTCCTGATCAGCGACCACATCAACCTCACGGCGACCTCGCCGATCGTGGGCGCGAACTTCGTGGACCTCACCGACCTGTACTCGCCGCGGCTGCGCGCCCTGTGCAAGGAGGTCGACCCCTCGCTGGAGGAGGGCGTCTACGCGCAGTTCCCCGGCCCGCACTACGAGACGCCGGCCGAGATCCGCATGGCCCGCGTGATCGGGGCGGACCTGGTGGGCATGTCCACGGTCCTGGAGGCCATCGCCGCGCGCGAGGCCGGGGCCGAGGTGCTGGGCATCTCCCTGGTGACGAACCTGGCGGCGGGCATGACGGGGGAGCCGCTGAACCACGAGGAGGTCCTGCAGGCGGGCCGCGACAGCGCCACCCGGATGGGATCCCTGCTGGCGCAGGTGCTGGACCGCCTGTGACCGGGGGCCTGCGCCGCTGACGCCCTGCCATGCGGCGCGGGACGCGGGTGGGGGAGTGCGCCGCGCGTCCCGGCTCAGGCGTGAGGCGGCCGGCACCGGAGCGGGAACGCCCCGTGCCGCGCGGCCGGCACCGGGACGGACACGCCCCGCACCCAGCCGCTGGGACGGGGAGGACACGCCCCGCACGGAGCATGCCCGGACCGGGACGGACACGCCTCACACCCAGCTCTGCCAGAACGGGGAGGACAAGCCCCCGGGGAGTTGCCGGGCCGGTGCGGTGGAGGGGGCCGCACGGGCCCGGCACTACCCGGGGTCCGTTCCGCCCCTCCCCCGCCCGGTGGCACCTCCAAGGCCCGCGAGCTCCACGCCCGCCGCCCGGCCCGGTGGCTCCACGGCCCGCGGCGGGACCGCCCCCGCCGGGAGGGGCCGGCGGCTCACGGGGAACGTTCCACCTGACCGGCCCGCACCGGCCCCCACCCACGACCGCGGGCATCGCACCCCCGCCCCGGCACGTCCGCCGGGCACGGCGGCCCGGCGGTCACCCGGACCACCCGGACCACCCGCACGGCCTCCGGTCCCCGGCCGGAGGCACGACCGACACGAGAGGCTGACGCAAACGTGCACGACGACCTCATCGCCCGAGCCAGGACCTGGCTGGCCGAGGACCCCGACGCGGACACGCGCGACGAACTCGCCCGGATCGTCGACGCCGGAGACGTCGACGAGCTCGCCGCCCGCTTCGGCGGCACCCTCCAGTTCGGCACCGCCGGTCTCCGGGGCGAACTCGGCGCCGGCCCGATGCGCATGAACCGCGCCGTCGTCATCCGCGCCGCCGCCGGTCTCGCCGCGTACCTGAAGAAGCAGGGGCTCGCCCGGGGTGACGGAAGCGACGGCCTCGTCGTCATCGGCTACGACGCCCGGCACAAGTCCGCCGACTTCGCCCGCGACACCGCCGCCGTCATGACCGGCGCGGGACTGCGTGCCGCCGTCCTCCCCCGCCCCCTTCCCACCCCCGTCCTCGCCTTCGCCATCCGGCACCTCGGCGCGGTCGCCGGCGTGGAGGTCACCGCCAGCCACAACCCGCCCCGCGACAACGGCTACAAGGTCTACCTCGGCGACGGCTCGCAGATCGTGCCGCCCGCCGACGCGGAGATCGCCGCCGAGATCGACGCGATCGGCAGCCTGCACGAGGTCTCCCGCCCGGACACCGGCTGGGAGACTCTCGACGACGGCGTCCTCGACGCCTACCTCGCCCGCACGGACGCCGTCCTCTCCGCCGGCTCCCCGCGCACCGCCCGCACCGTCTACACGGCCATGCACGGCGTGGGCAAGGACGTCGTCCTCGCCGCGTTCGCCCGCGCCGGCTTCCCGGAGCCCGTCCTCGTCACCGAGCAGGCCGAGCCCGACCCGGACTTCCCGACCGTCGCCTTCCCCAACCCGGAGGAGCCGGGCGCCATGGACCTGGCGTTCGCGAAGGCCCGGGAGACGCACCCCGACCTGATCGTCGCCAACGACCCGGACGCCGACCGCTGCGCGGTGGCCGTCAGGGACGGCGCCGACTGGCGCATGCTCCGCGGCGACGAGGTGGGCGCCCTGCTCGCGGCCCACCTCATGCGGCGCGGCGTGACCGGCACCCTCGCGGAGTCGATCGTCTCCTCCTCCCTCCTCGGCCGGATCGCCGCGAAGGCGGGCCTGCCCTACGAGGAGACGCTGACCGGCTTCAAGTGGATCGCCCGCGTCGAGGGCCTGCGCTACGGCTACGAGGAGGCCCTCGGCTACTGCGTCGACCCCGACGGCGTCCGGGACAAGGACGGCATCACCGCCGCCCTCCTCGTCACCGAGCTCGCCTCGCAGCTGAAGGAGGAGGGCCGGACCCTGCTCGGCCTCCTCGACGACCTCGCCGTCGAGCACGGCCTCCACGCCACCGACCAGCTCTCGGTCCGCGTGCGGGACCTGACGCTGATCGCCGACGCGATGGGACGTCTGCGCGAGCAGCCCCCGACCGAGCTGGCGGGTCTGCCCGTGACCCGCTCCGAGGACCTCACGCGGGGCACGGACCGGCTGCCGCCGACGGACGGCCTGCGGTACACGCTCGACGGCGCCCGGGTCGTCGTCCGCCCCAGCGGTACGGAGCCGAAGCTGAAGTGCTACCTGGAGGTGGTCGTCCCGGTCGGCACGCACGCCGACCTCCCGGCGGCCCGGACGAAGGCCGGCGGCCTGCTGGCCGCGATCAAGCGGGACCTCTCCGCGGCGGCGGGCATCTGAACCGCGGGACGGCGGGCGTCCGGTCCGCGTGGGCCGGACCCCGCCGGCCCCGCGACGGAGCGGCCGCCCCCTCCCACCGCCACCGCGGTCACCCGCCTCCGCCGGTCACCCCACCGCGAGCAGGATCACCAGGACCACCGCCCCGGCCAGCGCCGGCCCCAGGATCTCGTAGGCCCAGCGCACCGTCACCTCGCCCTGCGCCGACTCGGCGGTCTCGCGGGCCTCGGCGAGCTCCCGCAGGTCGTCCATGATCTTGTCGGGCGCGGCGCGGTAGGGCCCGTTCTGGCCGGCGGGGCCGCCCGGACGGCCTGCGCCGCGGCCGCCGAGGACGGCGCCGCGCCCGGGGTCGCGGTCCGCGGCCGCCGCCCGCGCCTCGCTGCGCGCCGCCTTCTTGCGTCCCCGCAGGGAGACGGGCACGGCCCACAGCTGGTACTTGGCGCCGGACTTGGTGAGGGCCTCGTTGGAGTACCCGGACCGCAGGACGGCGACCTGCCCCCAGGGCAGCACGATGACGCGGAAGGGGTTGCGGATGCGCAGCCGGTCCTCGTTGGCGTACACGGCGGGCCGCAGCGTGAAGGCGACCACCAGCGGCACGACGAGGATCATCACGGCGAGTGCCAGCCACGGGACGCGGCCGCCACCTTTGACGATCGCGTCCAGGCCGAGCCAGAGCACGAGGGCGAGCATCAGGACACCTCCCGCGACGCCTGCGGAGGACCGGTGGACCTGGTCCCGGTACGCGGGACCAGGCGGCTGCGGCGCCGGGGACTGGGGCTCTGGGGTCGTCATGGCCCCGATTCTGCCCGACGCCCCGGCCGGCCGCCGCACGCGGTGGCGAGGCACCGGGAGCACTCCGCCGGGCCCGTGCACAGTGCCGGCGACGGCCCCCTGCGGCGCCCGCCGCCGGGCCGTTCGCCCAGGTTCGGGGGGTGTACATCCGCTACGCGCGTAGATATGCTCGGCTGGTGACCATGCCCACCACTGCACCCTCTTCCGCTGCCGAAGGCGTGGGTGGCATCCCCCGCCACACCCTCGCCGACGTCACCGCGTCCGACGGTTCGCTGCGCCGCTTCCTGCACGGGCTGCCCGGCGTCGACGCGGTCGGCCTGGAGGCGCGCGCCGCCTCACTCGGCACCCGCTCCATCAAGACCACCGCGAAGGCGTACGCCATCGACCTCGCCATCTCGATGGTCGACCTGACGACGCTGGAAGGCGCGGACACCCCGGGCAAGGTCCGGGCGCTCGGCGCCAAGGCGGTCCACCCCGACCCGACGGACCGCGCCACCCCCGCCACGGCCGCGGTCTGCGTCTACCCCGACATGGTGGCCGTCGCCAAGGAGGCCGTCGCGGGCTCGGACGTGAAGGTCGCCTCCGTCGCCACCGCCTTCCCGGCCGGCCGCGCCCCGCTCTCCGTGAAGCTGGCCGACGTGCGGGAGGCCGTCGCGGCGGGCGCCGACGAGATCGACATGGTCATCGACCGCGGGGCGTTCCTGGCGGGCAGGTACCTGAAGGTGTACGACGAGATCGTCGCCGTGAAGGAGGCCTGCGGCACGTCCGCCCGTCTGAAGGTCATCTTCGAGACCGGCGAGCTGTCGACGTACGACAACATCCGCCGGGCGAGCTGGCTCGGCATGCTGGCGGGCGCCGACTTCATCAAGACCTCGACCGGGAAGGTCGCCGTCAACGCGACCCCGGCCAACACGCTGCTGATGCTGGAGGCCGTCCGCGACTTCCGCGCGCAGACCGGCGTGCAGGTCGGCGTGAAGCCGGCCGGCGGCATCCGCACCAGCAAGGACGCCATCAAGTTCCTGGTCCTGGTCAACGAGACCGCGGGCGAGGACTGGCTGGACAACCACTGGTTCCGCTTCGGCGCCTCCTCGCTCCTGAACGACCTGCTGATGCAGCGCCAGAAGCTGGCCACCGGCCGCTACTCCGGCCCCGACTACGTGACGGTGGACTGATCACCATGACCACGGACAACACGACGGAGAAGACCGTGGGCAAGCGGTCGTCCGCCTTCGAGTACGCCCCGGCCCCCGAGTCGCGCGCGATCGTCGACATCGCGCCGTCCTACGGCCTGTTCATCGACGGCGAGTTCGCCGACGCGGCCGACGGCAAGGTCTTCAAGACGGTCAGCCCGTCCACCGAGGAGGTCCTCTCCGAGGTCGCGCAGGCCGGTGAGGCGGACGTGGACCGCGCGGTGCAGGCCGCGCGCAGGGCGTTCGGGACGTGGTCGGCGCTGCCCGGCTCCGAGCGCGCCAAGTACCTGTTCCGCATCGCCCGCATCATCCAGGAGCGCAGCCGCGAGCTGGCGGTCCTGGAGACGCTGGACAACGGCAAGCCGATCAGGGAGACCCGCGACGCCGACCTGCCCCTGGTCGCGGCGCACTTCTTCTACTACGCGGGCTGGGCGGACAAGCTCGGCCACGCCGGCTTCGGCGCCGACCCCAGGCCGCTGGGCGTCGCCGGCCAGGTCATCCCCTGGAACTTCCCCCTGCTGATGCTCGCGTGGAAGATCGCCCCGGCACTGGCGACCGGCAACACGGTCGTCCTCAAGCCCGCCGAGACGACCCCGCTGTCCGCCCTGTTCTTCGCGGACGTCTGCCGCCAGGCGGGGCTGCCCAAGGGCGTCGTCAACATCCTCCCCGGCTACGGCGACGCGGGCGCCGCGCTCGTCGCGCACCCGGACGTGAACAAGGTCGCCTTCACCGGCTCCACGGCCGTCGGCAAGCAGATCGCGCGCACGGTCGCCGGTACGTCGAAGAAGCTCACCCTGGAACTCGGCGGCAAGGGCGCCAACATCGTCTTCGACGACGCCCCGATCGACCAGGCCGTCGAGGGCATCGTCACGGGCATCTTCTTCAACCAGGGGCAGGTCTGCTGCGCCGGCTCCCGGCTGCTGGTCCAGGAGTCGATCCACGACGAGCTGCTGGACAGCCTCAAGCGGCGCCTGGCCACCCTGCGCCTGGGCGACCCGCTCGACAAGAACACCGACATCGGCGCGATCAACTCCGCCGAGCAGCTCGCCCGGATCACCGCGCTCGCCGACCGGGGCGAGGCGGAGGGCGCCGAGCGCTGGTCCCCGGCCTGCGAACTGCCGTCGTCCGGCTACTGGTTCGCCCCGACGCTCTTCACGAACGTCACCCAGGCGCACACCGTCGCCCGCGAGGAGATCTTCGGCCCGGTGCTGTCCGTGCTCACCTTCCGCACCCCGGACGAGGCCGTCGCCAAGGCCAACAACACGCCGTACGGGCTGTCCGCCGGCGTCTGGACGGAGAAGGGCTCCCGCATCCTGGCCGTCGCGAACAGGCTGCGCGCCGGTGTCGTCTGGTCCAACACGTTCAACAAGTTCGACCCCACCTCGCCGTTCGGCGGCTACAAGGAGTCGGGCTTCGGCCGCGAGGGCGGCCGCCACGGCCTGGAGGCGTACCTCGATGTCTGAGCGACTCAGTGTGTTCAAGACCTACAAGCTGTACGTCGGCGGGAAGTTCCCGCGTTCCGAGAGCGGCCGGGTGTACGAGGTGAGCGACTCCAAGGGCAACTGGCTGGCCAACGTGCCCCTGTCCTCCCGCAAGGACGCCCGTGACGCGGTGGTCGCCGCACGCAAGGCGTTCGGCGCCTGGTCCGGGGCGACGGCGTACAACCGCGGCCAGGTCCTGTACCGGGTCGCGGAGATGCTGGAGGGCCGCCGGGAGCAGTTCGCGCGCGAGGTGGCCGACGCCGAGGGCCTGTCGCGGGCGAAGGCGGCGGCGGTCGTGGACGCGGCCGTCGACCGCTGGGTCTGGTACGCGGGCTGGACCGACAAGATCGCTCAGGTGGTGGGCGGCGGGAACCCGGTGGCGGGCCCGTTCTTCAACCTGTCCTCCCCCGAGCCGACCGGTGTGGTGGCCGTCCTGGCGCCGCAGGAGTCGTCGTTCCTCGGTCTGGTGTCCGTCGTCGCCCCGGTGATCGCGACCGGCAACACGGCGGTCGTCGTGGCGAGCGAGAAGTCCCCGCTGCCGGCCCTGTCCCTGTCCGAGGGGCTGGCCACCTCCGACGTCCCGGGCGGCGTGGTCAACGTCCTCTCCGGCCGCGCGGCGGAGATCGCGGCACCGCTCGCCGCGCACCAGGACGTCAACGCGATCGACCTCGCGGGCGCCGACGAGGCCCTGGCGAAGGAGCTGGAGATCGCGGCGGCGGACAACCTGAAGCGCGTGCTGCGTCCACAGGCTGTGGACTACTTCGCGACTCCGGGCACCGAGCGCCTGACGGCCTTCCTGGAGACCAAGACGGTCTGGCACCCCACGGGTTCGCTGGGCGCGTCGGGCTCCTCCTACTGAGCCGCGGCACCCTGTGGTGCCGGCAGCCGCGTCTCCCCTCCACCCGGAGGGGAGACGCGGCTGCGCGTGCTGACGGGCGGGCGTCGGCGGGCCGGGGTGTCCGCGTCGCCGCCCAGCGCCCGGGCCACCCGGACCGCCACCGCGACGCTGAGACGTAACCCACGGCCCGAACCCGACCCGCGGGGTCGGCAGGAGGGCCACCATGCGTCAAACTGGTGTTCCGTGAGCCTTCTTCCCCCGTCACGTGCCCGCGTCGTGCTGCTCAGCGGCCCCTCGGGCTCCGGCAAGTCCCTCGTCGCCGCCCGGTCCGGTCTGCCCGTACTGCGCCTGGACGACTTCTACAAGGAGGGCGACGACCCGACGCTGCCGCTGGTGGCGGGGAGTTCGGACATCGACTGGGACCATCCGCTGTCGTGGGACGCGGACGTCGCAGTGGAGGCCATCGCGCGGCTGTGCGAGACGGGCACCACCACCGTGCCGGTGTACGACATCTCGCTGAGCGCCCGCACCGGTGAGGACACGCTGCACATCGGCGGCGCGCCGCTGTTCGTGGCGGAGGGCGTCTTCGCCGCCGAGATCGTCGAACTGTGCCGGGAGCGGGGGCTGCTGGCCGACGCGCTGTGCCTGTCGCGCGGGCCCGTCACCACGTTCCGCCGGCGTTTCCTGCGTGATCTGCGGGAGGGCCGCAAGTCGGTGCCGTTCCTGCTGCGCCGCGGCTGGCGCCTGATGCGCGCCGAACGGTCGATCGTGTCGCGCCAGGTCGCGCTGGGCTCCCACCCCTGCGACCTCGACGAGGCCCTGGCCCGTCTGGCGGCCGCGGCGGTGCGCCCGGCCACCGCGGCGCAGAGCACCGCCACCGTCAAGTGACCGGCCGGGACGGCGAGTTCATCGGGCCGTCGCGGCGGTGCCGGCCCGGACGCGCACATGGGTGAGCGGGACCGGAGGGACCCCCGGCCCCCCGGCCCCGCTCACCGGCTCCCCCCGCTCCCCCGTGGGCGGCGCTCCCCCGTGTCCCCGTTGTCCCCCCGGAACCGCTCCCCCGTGTCCCCCGTGGGATCCCCCGCGGTTGCCGCTCCCCCGTTCCCCCCGGCCTTCAGGCGACCAGTTCGCCGAAGGACTCCTCCTGGTCACGGCCGAAGCTCAGGACCTCGTCGTCGCGCAGCCGGCGCAGCGAGCGCCAGATGCTGGACTTGACCGTGCCGACGCTGATGCCGAGGATCTCCGCGATCTCCGGGTCCGTGCGGCCCTCGTAGTAGCGCAGGACCAGCATGGTGCGCTGGAGTTCGGGCAGCCGGGTGAGCGCCTGCCACAGGACCGCGCGCAGTTCGGTGCCGCGCATCGCGTCCATGTCGCCTGCCGTCTCCGGCAGTTCCTCGGTCGGGTACTCGTTGACCTTGCGGCGCCGCCAGGCGCTGATGTGCAGGTTCGTCATGGTGCGGCGCAGGTAGCCTCCGACGGCCGCCTTGTCGCTGATCCGGTCCCACGCCCGGTACGTCGAGAACAGCGCGCTCTGCAGCAGGTCCTCGGCCTCGAAGCGGTCGCCGGTGAGGTGGTAGGCGGTGGCGTACAGGGAGGCGCGGCGCTCCTGCACGTAGGCGGTGAACGCCGCTTCGGCGTCCCCGGCCTCCGGCAGGGAGCGACGCTCCCCCGAGCCCTCCCCGTACGCGGCTCCCCCGTGTGTTTCCCCCGTGTGCGCGTCAACCACCGCCATGCGGGGCTGGCGCCCCTGCTGTGCTGTGGCGGTGTGCTGACGCCCGGTGCCGCGGGCGCACCCCCGCGGTCCCCCGAGCTCTCGACTGCGATCGAGCAGGGAGGTGCCCCCCGCGGCACCGGACTTCTCCGGACTCCGGGTCACCTCGTGCAGACGCGTGACCACTGCGCTGGTGCTGGTGCCGTGCAGCGTGTTCATCTCGCGCCCCCCGTCGTGGACTTCCGGTGCCCGGCCTGTCTCCCTCGCCGGTGCCCAAAAGCCTGCCGTCGCCACTTCATGGCCGTGTCCGCCGACTGTCACAGACCTGTCACAGGGGTCCACCGGGGCGGCGGCGCGGCGGGGTCACGGGAAAGAGCGGTACGGCTACGCGGACGCACTCCGGGGACGGATCGGTTGCGGTGCGGCCGCGGGAGCGCATCAGGTGTCGAAAGACCGGCCCCGGATGGGCCAGAATGAGGCCCGTGCCTTCCCTGTTGCTGATCGAGGACGACGACGCCATCCGGACGGCCCTGGAGCTCTCACTGACGCGCCAGGGACACCGGGTGGCGACCGCTGCCAGCGGTGAGGACGGTCTGAAGCTGCTGCGCGAGCAGCGGCCGGACCTGATCGTGCTGGACGTGATGCTGCCCGGCATCGACGGGTTCGAGGTCTGCCGGCGCATCCGGCGCACGGACCAGCTGCCGATCATCCTGCTGACCGCGCGCAGTGACGACATCGACGTGGTGGTCGGCCTGGAGTCCGGCGCGGACGACTACGTCGTCAAGCCCGTGCAGGGGCGGGTGCTCGACGCCCGGATCCGCGCCGTGCTGCGCCGCGGTGAGCGGGAGGCCAACGACTCGGCCGCCTTCGGCAGCCTCGTCATCGACCGTGCGGCGATGACGGTGACCAAGAACGGCCAGGACCTGCAGCTGACCCCGACCGAGCTGCGGCTGCTGCTGGAGCTGAGCCGGCGGCCCGGGCAGGCGCTGTCGCGGCAGCAGTTGCTGCGGCTGGTGTGGGAGCACGACTACCTCGGCGACTCGCGGCTCGTGGACGCCTGTGTGCAGCGCCTGCGCGCCAAGGTCGAGGACGTGCCGTCGTCGCCCACGCTGATCCGTACCGTGCGCGGCGTCGGCTACCGCCTGGACGCTCCTCAGTGACGGACGGGCGAGGAGGGGCGCGCGGCTGGGCCGCGGGCCGCAGGGGAACGCTGTCGCGGCTGCGGTTCACCAGTCTGCGGCTGAGGCTGGTCGTCGTGTTCGCGCTCGTCGCCCTGACCGCGGCGGTGTCGGCGTCCGGCATCGCGTACTGGCTCAACCGGGAGGCCGTGCTCACCCGTGCCCAGGACGCGGTGCTGCGCGACTTCCAGCAGGAGATGCAGAACCGCGCCGGCTCGCTGCCGGTGCACCCGTCGCAGGACCAGCTCCAGCGCACCGCCGGCCAGATGGCGGGCAGCAGCCAGCGTTTCAGCGTGCTGCTGGTCGCCCAGGACGCGAGCGGCACGACGGTGTACGGCAACTCCGGTGCCCTGAACGGCTTCTCGCTGGCGGACGTGCCCACGTCCCTGCGCACCGCCGTGGCCAGGAAGCAGCCGCTGTCCTCCGGCAACACCTCGCCGTACCACCTGTACTGGCAGCGGGTCGTCCGGCACGGCACCCCCTGTCTCGTCGCGGGCACGAAGGTGATCGGGGGCGGACCGACCGGCTACATGGTCAAGTCGCTGGAGCCGGAGGCCAAGGACCTCAACTCCCTCGCCTGGTCACTGGGCATCGCCACCGGTCTGGCCCTGATCGGCGCCGCGCTGCTGGCGCAGGCCGCCGCCACGACCGTCCTGAAGCCGGTGCACCGGCTGGGCGTCGCCGCGCGCCGGCTGGGCGAGGGCAGGCTCGACACCCGGCTGCGGGTGTCCGGGACCGACGAACTGGCCGACCTGTCGCGGACGTTCAACAACGCGGCCGAGGCGCTGGAGAAGCGGGTGGCGGACATGGCCGCGCGCGACGAGGCGTCCCGCCGCTTCGTGGCCGACATGTCCCACGAGCTGCGCACACCGCTGACCGCGATCACCGCCGTGACGGAGGTGCTGGAGGAGGAGCTGGACTCCGAGAGCGGCGGCGTCGACCCGATGATCGAGCCCGCCGTACGGCTGGTGGTCAGCGAGACCCGGCGGCTGAACGACCTGGTCGAGAACCTCATGGAGGTCACCCGCTTCGACGCGGGCACCGCCCGCCTGGTCCTGGACGACGTCGACGTCGCCGACCAGATCACCGCCTGCATCGACGCCCGCGCCTGGCTGGACGCGGTGGAGCTGGACGCCGAGCGCGGCATCCACGCGCGCCTCGACCCGCGCCGCCTGGACGTCGTCCTGGCGAACCTGGTCGGCAACGCGCTCAAGCACGGCGGATCCCCGGTGCGGGTCTCCGTGCGTGAGGCCGACGACGAGATCGTCATCCGGGTCCGTGACCACGGGCCCGGTATCCCCGAGGACGTCCTCCCGCACGTCTTCGACCGGTTCTACAAGGCGAGCGCGTCCCGGCCGCGCTCCGAGGGCAGCGGCCTCGGCCTGTCCATCGCCATGGAGAACGCCCACATCCACGGCGGCGACATCACCGCCGCCAACTCCGCCGACGGCGGCGCGGTGTTCACCCTGCGGCTGCCGAAGGACGCGTCCGCGCTGACCGAGGAGGGCGACCGTCCCGACGGGACCCGGCCCGCCGGGCCCGGCGGCGAGGACGGCGGCGGGAAGACCCGCCGGAGGACGGCCGACGGCGCGAAGGGGGAGGCCCGGTGAGGGGCGACGGTCGACACCCGGCAGTCAGGGGACGTCCGGTGGATCATGCCCGAGACGCGGGCGGCGAGGTGCCGCCGATCTCCTCCGGCCTGCTCCGCCGGGCATCCCCTGGGCGCCCGAAGGGCCGCGCGCGTCTTCTGCTCGTGCTCCCCGTCCTGGCCGCGGTGCTCTCCGGCTGCGGGATCCGGGCCACGGAGGTGCCCACGGACTTCGGTGCCGCGCCCTCCCGGGTGCCCTGCTCGCTGCCCGGCCCGGACATGCCCGCGCAGGCGTCGCGCGGCGTCCCGGTCCAGGTGTTCCTGCTGTGCGGCTCCTCGCTGGTGACGGTCGACCGGACCGTGCGCGTGCCGGACGGCACGGCGGACGCCCGGCGGCGCGTGCTCGTGGCGCAGGGCCTGCTCGACCAGCTCGCGCAGGCCCCGTCGGCGGGCGAGCGGGCGGCCGGGTACAGCACGAACGTGCGCGCCGGCATGACGGTCTCCGGCGCGGGCTCCGGCGACCCCGAGGACACCCTGCGGCTGAGCGCGGCGCCCGGCGACCTCTCCTCGTACGCCCTCGCCCAGATCGTGTGCACGTTCTCCGACTCGGCGGCCGCCGAGGGGGACGGTTCGGTGGTCCTCGGCGACCCGGCCGGCGGCCCCCCGCTGCGGTACGAGTGCACCGACGCCGTGCGCTCCCGGCCCGGCGGTGTGAGGCCGCCGTCGACGGCGGTGACCGGCGGCTGATCCACGGGCCGTCCGGGCGGCGGGGGCCGCGTCACCGCGGACGGGGGAACCGACGGTGCCGTGGGCCGCGTCTTGGGGAGCGTGCAGCGTCAAGGCTCCATCGGCGGCAGCGCCGCGATCCACATCCGTGCGGCAGGCGGTGTCCTCCTCCTCGCGCACCTCGCGCTCGTCGCCTGGCTCTCGCTGCGGCCCCTGGACGTCCCCTGGGTGATGCCCGCGAACCTGCGGCCCCTCGCCAGCATCCGGGCGGATCTGGCGCTGGGCCTGCCGGAGGCGGCCCGGCGCATCGGCGAAGGGCTCGCCCTGTTCGCACCGCTGGGCGTGCTGCTGCCCATGGCGCACGGCAGACTCCTCGCGTCGCCGGCCGCGTCGCTGGTGCGGACGGTGGCGGCCGGCGCGCTGCTCTCGCTCGGCGTCGTCCTGCTGCAGAGCGGGGTGCCCGGCCGCGTCGTGGACGTCGACGCACTCCTGCTGAACACCGCGGGCGTGGCCCTCGCCCATCTGGCGGTCGTCCCCGCGGCCCGGTGCCGGCTCCGCCGCAGGGCCGAGCGGCGGCGGCGGACCGCCCTGCGGCAGGAGGAGTCGGCTCAGGGTCGAACCCCGACGATTCCCAGGGTCGGGATCGCCCCCTGGAGCGACGCTTTGCCCCCTTCGTCCACGTAGCGTGAGTGGTGCAGAAGTCAAGCAGTCCGACCGGCGGCGGCGACCAGCGCGGGTGCCGGGCGGACGAACCGACCAGTCGACACCGGCCGGCACCCGGGGCCCCTCAAGGTCCACCGCGGCGCGCCGGCCGGGTGTGAGCCGCAGGGGGCGACACCGGTGCCGTCAGGGACGGACGCGCCAAGGCCGAAGGGCCGAGCCGCGATCGCCGTCCCGGCACCGGCCGGAAGCGCCCCGGCCGGCCCCGAACGAGCCACCCGAGGGAGCCACCATGTCCAGCCTTGCCCGCCCCACCAACGGCCGCATGATCGGCGGAGTATGCGCAGCGCTGGCCCGGCGCTTCGGCACCTCCGCGACGACGATGCGGGTGATCTTCCTGGTCTCCTGCCTGCTGCCCGGACCGCAGTTCCTGCTCTACATAGCGCTGTGGATCCTGCTGCCCTCGGAGGACAAGGCGCGGACGGCCTGGTGACCGCCCCGCCCGCGAACGCCGCCGGGGCGCACCCCTGAGAACCGGGGTGCGCCCCGGGGCGCGTGCTGGGCGGCGCGGCTCAGCCGAGCGGCAGACCGTTCACCGGCAGACCGCCGAGCAGCCGGGCGACCGGTGCGGCGGGGCCGTGGCCGAGGAGGTTCTGCACGACGGGCTGCGCGGCGGGACCCGACCCGGGCCCGGGCTGGCCCTTCGCCTTGCGGGAGGTCTGGGGCTGGGTCTTCGCCTCGGCCCTGTGGGCGGCCCCGGCCTTCGCCTTGCGGGCCGCCGCGGGCTGGGCCTTCGCCTTGTCGGCCCCGGGCAGCTGGGCGACGTTCCCGGTGGGGAGCGCCTCGCTCGCGGCGCCCAGCGCTCCGGTGGCGTCCGGGAGGGCCGGCGCGGCGTTCGCGGTGCCCGCGGCGGTGGCGGCGAAGGCGGCGCCGAGAACGGCGACACCGAGGGTCCTGGCGGCAGACTGCTTCATGGAGATGCGTCCTTGCATGGATGACGGGGAACTGAGCGGTCCTCGACCGTAAGGACCGCGAGCCGCCCGCCGCAAACATCGAAAAGCGGAGGGATCGGGCCGTCCGACCCCGTCACGCAGTCCCCGGATCAGCCCCTCGGCGCGACAGAACCGCTGGTGGAAGGGCTCTGCCGGAACAGCCATTCGGATTTCAGTTGCGCGTATCCGGGCTTGATCACGTCATTGATCATCGCCAGCCTTTCATCGAAAGGAATGAACGAGGATTTCATCGCATTGACGGTGAACCACTGGATGTCGTCGAGCGTGTAACCGAACGCCTCCACGAGGTGCTCGAACTCCTGGCTCATGCTGGTGTGCGACATGAGCCGGTTGTCGGTATTCACCGTCGCCCGGAAGTGCAGGCGGCGCAGCAGCCCGATCGGGTGCTCTGCGTACGAGGAGGCGGCGCCGGTCTGGAGGTTGGAGCTGGGGCACAGCTCCAGCGGGATGCGTTTGTCGCGGACGTACGCCGCCAGCCGGCCCAGTTCCACCGAGCCGTCCTCGTGGACGGTGATGTCGTCGATGATGCGCACCCCGTGCCCGAGCCGGTCGGCGCCGCACCACTGCAGCGCCTGCCAGATGGACGGCAGGCCGAAGGCCTCGCCGGCGTGGATGGTGAAGTGGTTGTTCTCCCGCTGGAGGTACTCGAAGGCGTCCAGGTGCCGGGTGGGCGGGTAGCCGGCCTCGGCCCCGGCGATGTCGAAGCCGACGACCCCGCGGTCGCGGTAGCGGTTGGCGAGTTCGGCGATCTCCAGGGCGCGGGCGGCGTGCCGCATCGCGGTGAGCAGGGCGCCGACGCGGATGCGGTGCCCGTTCTCGCGGGCCAGCCGCTCGCCCTCGCGGAAGCCCTCGTTGACGGCCTCGACGACCTCCTCCAGGCTCAGCCCGCCCTCCAGGTGCTGCTCGGGGGCGTACCGCACCTCGGCGTAGACGACGCCGTCCTCGGCGAGGTCCTCGGCGCACTCGCGGGCGACCCTGACGAGCGCGTCCCGGGTCTGCATCACGCCGACGGTGTGGGAGAAGGTCTCCAGGTACCGCTCCAGGGAGCCGGAGTCGGCGGCCTCGCGGAACCACAGGCCGAGCTTGTCCGGGTCGGTCTCGGGGAGCTGGTGGAGCCGGGTGCCGCCCGCACCGCCGGGGCCCTGGGCGGCGCCGTCCTGGGCGAGTTCGACGACCGTGCCGGGGCGCAGTCCGCCGTCGAGATGGTCGTGCAGCAGAACCTTGGGCGCCCGGCGGATCTGGTCCGAGCTCGGGGTGTCACCCGGGTGGGCAGTCTGGCTCGTCATTTCCGCACTCTAACTCCTACGCGCGTAGAGGTCCTGCTGTACACATCCCTCGATATGTAACGGTGACCGCACGGACGGGTGGCACGCACCGCGCCTTCTGACACTGTTCTGCCATGCCACAGGAAGCGACGCCGGTGCGCACGGCCCGGCTGGGGAGGACGTTCGGCCCGGAGCCGGCGACGGTGAGCGGAGTGGTGCTGCTGCTCCCCGGCGGGGAGGAGTTCTCGGGCCGCAGACCCTCGTCCGTGCTGGCGGCCGCCTCGGTGCGCGCGCTCGGGCGCTGCCTGGCCCGGGCCGGCCGGCCGGAGGGTCTGGCCGCTCATGTGGTGCACTACCGCTACCGCGGCTGGAACGGCAGCGAGGCCCATCTGGCCCGCGACGCCGCCTGGGCCGCCGACGAGGCCGTACGCCGCTACGGCGACGTCCCCGTCTGCCTGGCCGGTGTCGACATGGGCGGGCGCGCCGCGCTGCACGCGGGCGGGCACGAGGCGGTCAACTCGGTGGCGGCGATCGCCCCCTGGCTGCCCGAGGACGACGTGGCGCTGCCGCCCGAACCGGTGAAGCAGCTCGCCGGGCGCCAGGTGCTGATCGTGCACGGCACCAACGACGAACGCACCGACCCCGAGCTGTCGTTCCGGCTGGCGGCGCGCGCGAAGAAGGCGAACCGGGACGTGTGCCGGTTCGAAGTCCACGCCGACCGGCACGGGTTGCACCAGTACCGGTCCGAAGTGCTTGCCCTCACCTGCGACTTCGTCATGGGCGCGTTGTTCGGGCGGCCGTTCTCCCGGCCGGTCCAGGACGCGCTGGCGGCTCCGCCGCCGCTGGGGTTGCGGATGCCGCTGGCGGCGGGCTTCGGGAAGACCTTGCAGCGGTAGGCGTCCGGGGGCGGTGGCGCCGGCACTGCGGGTCTTGCTGGCGGCCCGCGCCGGCGCCTGCACCCGCGCGCACGCCCACGTGGCGGAGCCGCACACGCCGCGGAACCTGCCGCCGGACCCCGGCACCGGGCGTCGGCGCCCCACGGCCGGGGCCGGCGGCGCCCCACGGTCAGGGACCCCGCCGAGAGGGTTCCGCCGATTTCCCTAGGCCGGCAGCAGGTTGTCCCGTCTGGACAGCAGGAACTTCTTGAAGGCCGCCACCGGCGGGGTGTCCGGGTGGCCCTCCAGCCAGGCGACGCCGATCTCGCGCGCCGCGCGCGGGGACGTGACCGTCAGTTCGGCCACCCCCGGCCGGGGGAAGGCCGGCGGCGGCAGCAGGGCGACTCCGAGGCCCGCCGCGACGAGGCCCCGCAGCGTCTCGGCCTCCTCGCCCTCGAAGGCGATCCGCGGCTTGAACCCGGCCTCACGGCACAGGTCGTCGGTGATGCGGCGCAGGCCGTAGCCGGGCTCCAGGGTCACGAACATCTCGTCGGCGGCCTCGGCGAGACGGATGCGCCGGCGAGCGGCGAGCCGGTGGTCGGCCGGTACGACGAGACGCAGTTTCTGCTCGTCCAGACGGCGGGCGACGAGATCGGGCGCGTCCGGCACCGGAGAGGTCAGGCACAGGTCCAGCTCCCCGGCGCGCAGCTTCTCCAGCATGGCCTCGCCGTAGTTCTGGACCAGGCTGAAACGGATCCGCGGGTGGCGGGCGCGGAAGGCGTGGATCAGGCCCGGTACGGTTTCGGCGCCCATGGTGTGCAGGAAGCCGAAGGCGACCTTGCCGGTGGCCGGGTCGGCGTCGGCGCGCACCTCCTCGGCGGCGCGCTCGATCTCGGCGAGGGCGCGTTCCACGGAGCCCAGGAAGGTGCGTCCGGCGGGCGTGAGGGAGACCGTCCGGCCACGGCGGGCGAACAGGTCGACGCCGAGGTCCTGTTCGAGGCGGACCATGGCCCGGGAGAGCGTGGACTGCGGGACCTGCATCTCCTGGGCGGCCCGCGTGACGTGCTCGGTCCGGGCGACTCCGGCGAAGTGCGCCAGGCGGGGCGCGAGCAGCTGGACGATGTCCTCCGTGCTCCGCTGGATGTCTTCTGTGTCACCGGGCCGTGACAGACGGCCTCGTGACCTTTGCTGATGCACCATGGGAACGATTATGGCGAGTCCGTGCATTGGACGGATGAACTGCGGATTCCTACTGTCGAAGCATGTCTCCCGCCGATACCGGTGCGTCCACCGTCGTGGGCGCCGCACCCGCCGTCCCCGCCGCCCGCACCACCGCCGCCGGCCCGGCCGGCCTCGCGGCTCCCGCCGCCGGACCGGCCCGCACCACGGCTCCCGCGGACCGTACCGGCTCTGCGGCTGCCGTGGACCGTCCAGCCGACTCGGGCGCTCCCGCCGACGGCCCGGCCGACTCCCGTATGACGCCGGGCGGGCCCGGCTACCGCCGGATGAGCCTCGCCCTGTTCCTCGCCGGCGTCGCGACCTTCGCGCTGCTGTACTCCACGCAGGCGCTGCTCCCGCTGGTCTCGGGCGAGTTCGGGGTGGCGGCGAGCGAGGCGAGCTGGACGGTGGCGGCCGCCACCGGCGGACTGGCCCTGTTCGTGCTCCCGATGAGTGCCCTCTCGGAGCGGTTCGGGCGGCGCACGATCATGACCGCCTCGCTGGCGGTCGCGGTGACGGTCGGCCTGCTGGTGCCGTTCGCCCCGTCGCTCGGCGCGCTCGTCGTGCTGCGGGGGCTCCAGGGCGCCGCGCTGGCCGGGCTGCCGGCCTCGGCGCAGGCGTACCTCGCGGAGGAGGTCCGGCCCAGGGCGCTGGTCACGGCGATCGGCCTGTTCGTGGCGGGCAACAGCGTCGGGGGCATGAGCGGCCGGGTCATCACCGGCTGGGTGGCCCAGGAGTGGGGCTGGCGGGTCGCCGTCGGGGTGATCGGCGTGATCGCGGTGGGGTGCGCGGTGGCCTTCCGGCTGCTGCTGCCCGCGCCGCGGCACTTCCGGCCGGGCTCGCTGCGCCCGCGGGTGCTCGCCCGCACGGTCCGCGACCACCTCGCCGACCCGCTGCTGCGCCGCCTGTACGCGATCGGCGCGCTGTTCATGACGGTGTTCGGCGGCGTCTACACGGTGATCGGCTACCGCCTCACCGACTCGCCCTTCTCCCTCCCGCAGGGCATCGTCGGCTCGGTCTTCCTGGTGTACCTGGTGGGTACGGTCTCGGCGTCGGCGGCAGGCCGGCTGGTGGGCCGCCTGGGGCGCAGGGGCGCGCTGTACCTCGCGGGCGCCACGACGGCGGCGGGTCTGCTGCTGTCCCTGCCGGGCTCGATCGTGCTCGTGCTGCTGGGCCTGGTCCTGATCACGGCGGGCTTCTTCGCGGGCCACGCGGTCGCCTCCTCCGCGGTCAGCAGGACGGCCACCCACGGCCGCGCGCAGGCCTCGGCCCTGTACCAGTCCGCGTACTACATCGGCTCCAGCGCGGGCAGCACGGTGGGCGCGGTCGCCTTCCACGCCGACGGCTGGGCCGGCACGGTCGGCGTCGGCCTGCTGGCGGTGCTGGGCGTGGGGGCGATCACGCTGCTCGGATCGCGGGCGGCGCGGACCGCGGCGCGGCGGGGGCCCACGGCGGCCTGACCGGCCACCGCCTTCGGGGCGCCGTTGTCAGTGCGCTGCGGTAGCTTCCGAAGTGCCCGGGCGCGGGGTGCGCACCGGGACGGGGACGGCCGCAGGGGCGGGTGGACGATGAGCGACGGCACGGCGACGAGGACGACGGACCTCGACGCGCAGCTGGAGAAGCACCGGGTCGAGCTGACCGGGTACTGCTACCGGATGCTCGGCTCGTCCTTCGAGGCCGAGGACGCGGTGCAGGACACGCTGGTGCGGGCCTGGCGGAGCCATGCGACGTTCGAGGGCCGCTCGAGCCTCCGCTCCTGGCTGTACCGCATCGCGACGAACGTCTGCCTGGACATGCTGGCCGCCGGCAACAAGCGCGCCCGTCCGATGGACCTCACGGAGTCCACGCCGCTGGCCCGCGCGGCCCTCTCCCCTCGCCCGGACCACACCTGGCTGGAGCCGATGCCGGACGCCCGCGTCCTCCCGGCGGTGCGGGACCCGGCGGAGGCGGCCGTGGCCAAGGAGTCCGTGCGGCTGGCCTTCATGGCCGCGCTGCAGCAGCTCCCGCCCCGGCAGCGGGCCGTGCTGATCCTGCGCGAGGTGCTGGCGTGGAGGGCGAGCGAGGTGGCCGAACTGCTCGGCACCTCCGTCGCCTCGGTCAACAGCGCGCTGCAGCGGGCGCGCGCGACGCTGGCCCAGCGGAAGGACCGCGGCGCCGAGGCCGCGGTGTCGGACCCGCTGGACGAGGAGCAGCGCGAGCTCCTGGAGCGCTACGTGCAGGCGTTCGAGGGGTACGACATGACGGCGCTGACCGCGTTGCTGCACGAGGACGCCGTCATGACGATGCCGCCGTTCGACCTGTGGCTGAGCGGCCCCGCGGACATCACGGGCTTCATGACGACGCTCGGCGCGTCCTGCGCGCACTCCCGTCTGCTGCCCGTGCGGGCCAATGGGCTGCCCGGCTTCGCCCACTACAAGCCCGACCCGGAGAACGGTGGCTTCACCCCGTGGGCCGTGCAGGTGCTGGAGGTGTCACAGGGGCGGATCACCGGGTTCCACTGCTTCCTCGACGCCGAGCGCTGGTTCCCCCTGTTCGGTCTCCCCCTCCGCCTCGAAGCGGAGGCCGACGAGCTCCAGCAGGGCCGGTAGCGCCGGATCGGCGGCACGCAGCCGGATGCGGCCCCCGGCCCTCCGGGCGGCGAGCTGCAGCCGCGCGAGCAGGTCGACGGCGGCGAGTCCCGGCGGCCCCAGTCCGCTTACGTCGCAGACGACGACTCCGGTCCGGGTGGCCGCCAGCAACGCGCGCACGTCCTCGCAGAGCCGCGCCACCTCCTCGCGGGCGACGGGGCCGGCGAGCACGAGCACGGCGGGTGTCATGGCGTCCACGACCGGTAGACGGCCCGCGCGCACGGAACTCATCGGAGGGCCCGGCACTGCCACCCTGGAGACCGCCGACGTCGTCGTCCGCGACGAGCCGGCCACCATCCCCCTCGATCGTGCAGCTCTCCCGCACCGCGAAGCCGAGGACATCGAGAGGCTGTGGGCGGGCACTCCCCCGTTTCAGCGGCCAGTCTCGCCCTGGGCGACTTCGATGTCCTGGTGGACGCTGAGTGCGGCGGTCGTCGCGGTGGCGCAGGAGAACGCCGCGCAGGCGCTCAGGAGCACGGCGATCCACGGCACGATGCGCGGTGTTCGCCCGGCTGGGGACAGGAGAGCGGCCACGCGCCGCGGCACAGGGCCCGTGGTCGCCGCAGGTGTGAACGCCGGGCGCCCCGTGGCCGCCTCGTGCGCGGCCAGGGCGGCTCGGGCGATGGCGCGGGCGGTCAGGCGCCGGTCGCCGACAGCGGTGGCGGCCGCCTCGTCGGCGGCGCGTTCCGCGACCAGCCGAACAGCCTCACGGACCGGCCGCAGGGCGGGGTGACAGTGGGCGGCGAGTTCCGCCGCGGCCAGGAAGTAGTGGTGGCCGCCGGTGTTGTGGGCGCGCTCGTGTGCGAAGAGGGCCTCGCGCTCGTCCGGACGCAGGGCACGCAGCATGCCGGTGGTGACGACGATGCGGTGCGGGCGGCCGGGCAGGGCGTAGGCGTCGGGGTGAGGGGAGTCGACGACGCACAGGTCACCCGCGGTGGGCCGGCGCCCGGCCCGGGAGCGCGCGGTGCGCAGACCAGCGGCCTGGCGTACGGCCGAGCGCCCGAGCGCGAGGGTGCCGAGCGTGAGCAGGCCGGCGGCCAGGACGGCCAGGGGCAGGACCAGCCGCTCGGAGGGCGTCCGCAGAGGGTGGACGAGTTCCCCCAGGGCGGCGAAGGCCGGAATCTCGAGCAGGCCGGTCAGTGCCAGGGTGCCGAGTGCCGCGACGGTACCGCCCGCGAGGAGGAGGGCGGAGACGGTGAGGGTCCACAGGGCGGCCCCCGGCAGGCAGTGGTCGAGGATCCGGCGGGTCAGGGAGGGTGCCGCGCAGGGCAGGAGGAGCGGGATCAGCAGAAGCGTGATCGTCATGCGCCCTCCTCCAGCAGTCGTCGCAGGGTCTGCTCGTCGTCCGGGCTGAGTTGGGCGACGAAGCGGGCCAGGACGGTCTCCCGGTCGCTGCCGCGGTCGAGTTCACCGTGCATGCGCCGGGCGGTCAGGCCGTGCGGATCCTGTACGGGGCGGTACGCGTATCCGCGGCCCTGCCGCTCCCGCACCAGGGTCCCCTTGTCGTGCAGGCGGGACAGGATCGTCGTCACGGTCGTCCGGGCCAGGCTCCAGGCGAGTTCGGCCTGGACCTGGGACGGGGTGAGCGGCGTGTCCGCGGCCCACAGGGCGGCCATCACGGCGGCCTCCAGCTCGCCCGCGGATCGGCGATCGTCCTTCGCGTCGGTCATGGGCACGATTCTCACCCTGCGATCGTCTACAGTAAAGTAGACCGTCTACATGCTTGTAGTCGATCGGGGCCGGGCGCTGGGTCGGCCGCAGAGAAAGGACTCACGTCGATGGCCACATCCGTGGTTCTGTCGTCGCAGCTCGCCGTGAACCCGCTCGACGCGCACTCGCTGCTCGCCGCTTTCGGCGTCCTGGGTGTCGGCGTGGTGATGTTCGCCGAGACAGGACTGCTGATCGGCTTCTTCCTGCCGGGCGACTCCCTGTTGTTCACGGCGGGCCTGCTGTGCACGGGCACGGGTCAGCAAGGGCTACGACTGTCCCTGGGGCCGCTGCTGGCCGCCGCAGCGTTCGGCGCACTCGCGGGTGCGCAGTGCGGTTATCTGATCGGACGCCGGGCCGGCGGTGCCCTGCTGGCTCGCAGCCGCTCGGCGCGGCTGCACGAAGGGGCGAAGCGAGCCGAGGAGCTGCTGGCGCGGTACGGGCACGCCAAGGCCATCCTTCTGGCGCGATTCGTACCCGTCGTGAGGACCGTCCTCAATCCGCTGGCAGGTGCGCTGGATGTGCCCGTCCGGGTGTTCACCGTGTGGCAGGCGGTGGGCGGCCTGGTCTGGAGTGGCGGGCTGACCCTGGCGGGATACGCGTTGGGCTCCGCCGTCCCTGACGTGGACCGCTATCTGCTGCCGCTGGTCGCGCTGATCGTCGTGGTGTCGCTGATCCCGCTCGCCGCCGAGTTGTACCGCGGTCGCAGGCGGGCCAGGACGAAGGGGGCGCGCGGATGACCTCGGCGTTCGGCGGAGCGTCGATCGACGGCTCCGTCTACACGGACGTGGTGGACCTGGCGCGGCGCTCGCCCGGCTGGCTGGACACAGCGGTGACGGCGTGGTCGGCGTACGGACTGGCGGTCTTCGCGCTGCTGATGCTCCTGGGCTGGTGGCAGGCCCGTCGACAAGGCGCCGTGGCGGCGCTGGTGGCGCTGGCCGTCCCGGTGGTCGTCGTGCTGGCGTACGGCCTGAACGCCCTCCTGAAGCTGCTGGTACGTGAGGACAGGCCCTGCCGGAGCCTGCACGTGAGGACGCTGGAGGCGTGCCCGGCCCCGGGCGACTGGTCGTTCCCCAGTAACCACGCGGCGATCGCGGCGGCCGCGGCCGTGGCGCTGGTCTTCGTCGCACGCCGCCTGGCAGCGGTCGCGGTGTCGGCCGCGCTCGCCATGGCAGCCTCGCGGGTCTGGGTCGGCGCGCACTACCCGCATGACGTCGCCATCGGGCTGATCGTGGGTGGGCTGACAGCCCTTGTCGCCATGCTCCTGTTGCGGCGGTGGGCGCAGACGCTCGCCCCTCACCTGACCGCGACCTTGTTGCGTCCACTCCTGGCCGCCCCGTGAACCGTGAGGACGCCACGGAACTGGCGGGCAGCGTGGGCCTCGGTGCCTGGACGGCGCTGGGAGTGCTGACCATGGCGGTTGCGGGCGGTGGCGGTGCTCCGCTGTGGCTGGACGACGCCCTTCTCTCGTGGTCCGTCGGCCACCGCCACGATGTGGCGCTGGCCGTGGCACGCGGGCTGACGGCCACCGGGACCGGTGTCGTCCCCTACGTCCTCACCGCGCTGGCCGGCGTCGTGGCGGGACGGACTCAGCGGCACAGGCTTCTCGCCACCGTGCTCTGCCTCGTCTGCCTCGGCACGGGACAGGCGCTTCGGTACAGCCTGATGGAGTTCATCCACCGGAGCCGCCCACCACGGGACGACTGGGCCACGCACGCGAGCGGCTGGGCATTCCCCTCGGGACATACCACCACAGCCGCACTGACCGCCGGGCTGCTGATCGTGGCGCTGAGCCTGCGCGGCCCGCGCCACCGAACGGTGCTGAGTATCGCCGTCGGCTGCTGGGGCCTGCTGGTGGGACTCACGCGCGTCTACCTCGGTGTGCACTGGTTCACCGACGTCGTCGGCGGCTGGCTGTTCGCCGCCGGCTGGCTGGGAGTGTGCCTGTGCGCCGCGGCCCGCCGGCTGCCCGCACCCCTCCTCAGCGACTCATCCCACCCGACCGCAGGACCGACCGAGGAAGATGACGGGCCCCGCAGTTGCGGGCGTCGCGGATGATCGGCTCGTCACGGTCGAAGGTGCAGCCAGGGTCTGAAGGCGCCGGTCACCACCCCCACCAAGCGGACCGCGTCGGTCGTTGCCGTCGGTGTACGGCAGGACGCGGCCGCCACGTTCCAGCTGCTCGCGGCACAGTGCGGTGCGCAGGTCTGTGAGGTAGGACCGCGCAGAGCGGGAGCCGGTGAACGGCCGCTGCTCCCGCACCTTGCGGCCGCAGCCGGTCACCGCGCCGCCGCGGCCCCTGCTCGGCGTTGACCTGCAGCCCTCGCCACCCGGAGTGTTGGCTGTATGTGCCATAGATCATCGACGCTCCGGACCCCCGACGGCCTCCTGCCCTCCGAGGGGGCCGCGTGCGGGGGGTGCTGAGCGGCTTCGCAGTCATCGCGGCCGTCATCGGCGTCGGCTACGTGCTCGGGCGACGCGGCTCCCTCGGCGCCCAGGGACGGGAGGTCCTCACCGCACTGGCCTTCAACGTCGCGTCCCCCGCCCTGCTGTTCACCACGCTCGCCGGCGCCGACCTGTCGGTGGTCTTCTCCGGCCGGTTGCTGGTGACGGCGATGAGCACGGCGGTGGCCGCCGGTGTCTTCGCCGTGGTCGGAGCCGTACGCCACTGGGGCGTGGGCCGGACCACCATCGGCGCCCTGTGCGCCGGCTACGTCAACTCGGGCAACCTGGGCATCCCGATCGCCGTGTACGTGCTCGGGGACGCGTCCCTGGTGGCCCCGGTGATGCTGTTCCAGCAGATCGTGGTCGCGCCGGTCGCGCTGACGATCCTGGACCTGGCCGGAACGGGCGAGCGTGCGGCGCCCCTGTGGCGGCGCCTGCTCACCCCGCTGCGCAACCCGATCGCCGTCGGCTCGCTCACGGGTGTCCTGGTGTCGGCGAGCGGCCTGAGTGTTCCGGGTCCGGTGATGCAGCCGCTGACTCTGATCGGCGACATGTCCGTGCCCGCGGTCCTGCTGGCCTTCGGCATTTCCCTGTACGGGGGCAGCGCTCCCGGCCGCGGCGAGGACCGCCACCCGCTCCTGCTCGCCGTCGCCCTGAAGTCGGTCGGCCAGCCGCTGGCGGCTTGGGCCCTGGCGACCGGCGTGTTCGGGCTGCGGGGCGCCCCGCTGCTCGACGTGGTGGTGACCTCGGCGCTCCCGGCCGCGCAGAACCTCTTCACCTACGCCGTCCGCTACCGCGTCGCCGAGCCCCTGGCCCGCGAGGCGATCCTGCTCTCGACGATCCTGTCGGTGCCGGTCCTGGTGGTGGTGGCGGCGCTGCTGGGATGACGGACCGTCAGTCGACCGGCCACTCGGCGGTGTCGAGGACGAGGTCGAAGGGCGCGGGAAGCCGGACCGCCTCACCGAACTTGGCGCTGCGCAGCGGACGGTAGACATCCCCCTTGGGCTCCCCGTAGAGCGTCACGGTGGGGCCGTCGGGGGCCCAGCGGTCGACGAGGAGGTACAGCGGAATGCCCGCGGCGGCGTAGGCGGCGGGCTTGCTGACGCGGTCGTGCCGCGCGTTGGACTTGGAGGTCACCTCGACGACGAGTTCGGCGAGAGCGGCCGGGATGTGCGTGTCCGATTCTGAGCACTCCGGCCTCGGGGTCACCACGAGGTCCGGGATGATCATGCCCAGGCGTGACGGCACGGCAAGGGCGAGCGTCTGGTAGACACCCCAGCCGTCGGGAATCACGGAGTAGAGGCGACGCTGAATCAACTCCGCGATCACGTTGTGGCGGGCTGCGGGAGCAGGTGACACGGTGACGATCCCCTCGATGATCTCCACCTTGCTGCCCTCGGGCCACTCCATCTCCTCCCAGAACCGGACGAGGTCGTCCCAGCTCTGCTCGGGGTCCTGGCTCACGGTGAGTGCGCTCATGGCGGTTCTCCTATCGGTACGTCACCGATCCCAGCATGCCGAACGGGACCGGCGGAGGTCCACCGGTCCCGTTCACCCGAAGGGGTAATTCGCCTGGTCAGGCAATACGTTCCAGCACCACCGGGGAGGCCGTGAAGTCCGTGCCGGGGGCCGCGATGTCGTACGAGCCCTCCACGGCCTGAAGCGCGTACGCGAAGCGCTCGGGGGTGTCGGTGTGCAGGGTCAGCAGGGGCTGGCCCGCCGTGACCGGATCGCCCGGCTTGGCGTGCATCTCCACGCCCGCCGCCGCCTGCACCGGGTCCTCCTTGCGGGCGCGGCCTGCGCCCAGGCGCCAGGCGGCGATGCCGATGTCGTAGGCGTCCAGGCAGGTCAGGACACCCGACGCCGGGGCCTTGACCACATGCTGTTCCCTCGACGTCGGCAGGGCGGCGTCCGGGTCGCCGCCCTGGGCGGCGATCATGCGGCGCCAGACGTCCATCGCGGAGCCGTCGGCCAGGGCCTTCGCCGGGTCGGCGTCCTTCAGGCCGGCCGCGTCCAGCATCTCGCGGGCCAGCGCCAGCGTCAGTTCCACCACGTCGGCCGGTCCGCCGCCCGCGAGCACCTCGACCGACTCGCGGACCTCCAGCGCGTTGCCCGCCGTCAGGCCCAGCGGCGTCGACATGTCCGTCAGCAGCGCGACCGTCCGCACCCCGTGGTCCGTGCCCAGGCCGACCATTGTCCGGGCCAGCTCGCGGGCGTCCTCGGCCGTCTTCATGAAGGCGCCGGAGCCGACCTTCACGTCCAGCACCAGCGAGCCGGTGCCCTCCGCGATCTTCTTCGACATGATCGATGAGGCGATGAGCGGGATCGCCTCGACCGTGCCGGTGACGTCCCGCAGCGCGTACAGCTTCTTGTCCGCCGGGGCCAGTCCGTCGCCGGCCGCGCAGATCACCGCGCCGACGCCGTCCAGCACGGACAGCATCTCCTCGTTCGACAGCAGCGCCCGCCAGCCGGGGACGGACTCCAGCTTGTCGAGCGTGCCGCCGGTGTGGCCGAGGCCGCGGCCCGACAGCTGCGGGACCGCCGCGCCGCACGCGGCGACCAGCGGGGCCAGGGGCAGCGTGATCTTGTCGCCGACACCGCCCGTGGAGTGCTTGTCCGCCGTCGGCCGGGACAGGGACGAGAAGTCCATGCGCTCGCCGGAGGCGATCATCGCGGCCGTCCAGCGGGCGATCTCCCGGCGGTTCATCCCGTTCAGGAGGATGGCCATCGCGAGCGCGGACATCTGCTCGTCGGCGACCTCCCCGCGGGTGTACGCGTCGATGACCCAGTCGATCTGCTCGTCGCTGAGCTCACCGCGGTCCCGCTTGGTGCGGATGACGGAGACGGCGTCCATGGCTATGGCGTTCCTTCCGAGGTTGCGAAGGTGCACGGCCCCCCTGGGCCACGGGGGCATGTCAGGGGGGCCGCGCGGGAGTTACTGGGTGAGATGGTCCGGGCCGAAGGCCTGCGGCAGCATCTCCGACAGCGGCAGGATGCCCGCCGGGGTCTCGAGGAGCAGGTCCGGCCCGCCGAACTCGTACAGCAGCTGCCGGCAGCGCCCGCACGGCACGAGGATCTCGCCGCTGCCGTCCACGCAGGTGAAGTGGGTCAGGCGCCCGCCTCCGCCGTTCTGCAGCTGGGACACGAGCCCGCACTCGGCGCACAGGCCGAGTCCGTACGAGGCGTTCTCGACGTTGCAGCCGGTGACGATGCGCCCGTCGTCGACCAGGGCCGCCACGCCGACCGGGTAACCCGAGTAGGGGGCGTACGCGCGGGACATCGCCCCGCGCGCCTGCTCCCGCAGCGCGTCCCAGTCGACCGCCGTGCCGTCCCGCGTCACTTGCCCTGCCCCTTCCGGTAGGGCAGGCCGTCCGCCTTCGGCATCCTCAGGCGCTGCGCGGACAGCGACAGCACGAGCAGGGTGACGACGTACGGGGTGGCGCTGACCACCTGCTTGGGCACCTCGTTGGTGCCGAGGTACCAGACGAACATCAGCACCGAGACCACGAGGGTGGTCAGGGCGGAGACGTACTTCTTCCGCCACGCCAGATAGGCCGCGCCGAACACGAGCAGGATCGCCAGCAGCAGGATCAGCGCGTGCACATTCGTCGTGCCGCCCCGCAGGTTCAGGCTGTCGGTGTAGCCGAACAGGCCCGCGCCGAGGGCGAGGCCGCCCGGCATCCAGTTGCCGAAGATCATCGCGGCGAGGCCGATGTAGCCGCGGCCCGCCGTCTGGCCGTCCAGGTACACGTTCGAGGCCACGATGGACAGGAACGCGCCGCCGAGGCCGGCGAAGCCGCCGGAGATGATCACGGCGATGTACTTGTACTTGTAGACGTTGACGCCGAGGGACTCGGCCGCCACCGGGTTCTCGCCGCAGGAGCGCAGGCGCAGACCGAAGGCGGTGCGCCACAGCACCCACCAGCTGGCCGGCACGAGCGCGACGGCGATGACGGTCAGCGGCGACAGGTCGGTGATCAGGCCGCCGAGCAGGCCGGCGACGTCGGATACCAGGAACCAGTGCTTGCCGTTGAGCGTCTCCAGCCAGCCGGACAGGCCCGGGACGTCGAAGGAGCCCAGGGAGTCGATCGGCGGGGACTGCTTGGAGGAGCCCTGCGGGGCCTCCTCGAAGGTGAACTTCGACAGGTAGCGGGTGGCGCCCAGGGCCAGGATGTTGAGGGCCACACCGGAGACGATGTGGTTGACGTTGAAGGTCACCGTCGCGACGGCGTGCAGCACCGCGCCGAGGGCGCCGCCGACGATGCCGAGGACGACACCGGCCCACGGGCCCCACTGGTAGCCGGCCCAGGCGCCGAACCAGGTGCCGAGGATCATCATGCCCTCGAGGCCGATGTTGACGACGCCCGAGCGCTCGGACCACAGACCGCCGAGGCCGGCGAGGCCGATGGGGACGGCCAGGCGCAGCGCGGTGGACATCTGGCCGGTGGAGGTGATGCCGTCCGCGCCGGTGATCAGGCGGACGACGGACGTCAGCACGAGCACGCCCGCGATGATCAGCAGGAGTACCGGGAGCGAGATGCGGCGGCTGCCCTTGCCGGGCCGCTGCGTCTGCGGCTGGGCGATGGTCGCGGTGGTCATCGGGCCGCCACCTCCTTCGTCTGGGAGTTGTGCCGGGCGGCGAGCTCCGCGCCGACCCGCTTCTGCTGGCGGCGCAGGCCCCACTGCCTTACGGCCTCGTAGGAGATGACGACCGCGAAGACGATCAGGCCCTGCATGATCGTGGCGATCTCCTTCTCGTACGCCACCGGGGTCGCGTAGTCGAGGGCCGGGGACGTCTTGTCCAGGAAGGCCCACAGCAGGGCGGCGAGAGCGATGCCGCCGGGGTTGTTGCGGCCGAGCAGGGCGATGCCGATGGCGGTGAAGCCGAGGCCGGCCGGGAAGCTCAGGCTGTAGGTGTGGGAGTCGCCGAGCAGCAGCGGCAGGCCGGACAGGCCCGCGACGGCGCCGGAGATCAGCATGGCGGTGAGCACCATGCGCCGGGAGTCGACGCCGGAGGCCGCGGCGGCCGTCTCCGAGGCGCCGGAGGCGCGCAGGTCGAAACCGAAGCGGGTGCGGTTGAGCACGAGCCAGTACAGGACGCCGAGCACGACGGCGAGGAGGACCAGGCCGTAGATCTCGCCGACGTCCGGGCCGAGGTCGAGGCCCGGGACCCAGCCGGACTCCTTCATGATGCCGGTCGTCATGTTGTTGCCGACCTGCACGCCCCACACGTCGGCCAGCGTGACGTAGCCGATGATGCTGGTGGCGATGGCGTTCAGCATGATCGTCGCGACGACCTCGCTGACACCGCGGGTGACCTTCAGGACACCCGCGATGCCGGCCCAGAAGGCGCCGGTGAGCATGGCGACGAGCAGCAGCAGCGGTACCTGCAGCGGCGCCGGCAGGGCGACGTGCGCGCCGACGACGGCGGTGATCACCGCGGCCAGCCGGTACTGGCCGTCGACGCCGATGTTGAACAGGTTCATGCGGAAGCCGAGGGCCACCGCCAGCGCGGCGATGTAGTACAGCGACGCCTGGTTGACGATGAGCACCTGGACGTCGGAGAACGTCGCCTGCTCCAGCATCAGCCCGTACGGCTCGAACGGGTTCTTGCCCGAGGCGATCAGCACCACCGAGGTGAGCGCGATCGCCAGCAGGAGCGCGATGACCGGACCGGCCACCGCGAGGAGCACCCGCTCCTTGTCGAACTTCTTCATCGGGCCTCGTCCTCCGGACCGGCTTCCTCGGTGGTCTCTGTGTGTTCCAGGTGGCCGGACGCGGCACCCGTCATGGCCGAGCCCAGTTCCTCCGGGGTGATGGCGGCCGGGTCGGCATCGGCGACGAGCCTGCCGTTGTAGATGACCCGCAGGGTGTCCGACAGGCCGATCAGCTCGTCGAGGTCGGCGGAGATCAGCAGTACGGCCAGGCCCTCGCGGCGGGCCTCGCGGATGTGGTCCCAGATCGCGGCCTGCGCGCCGACGTCCACACCGCGGGTCGGGTGGGCGGCGATCAGGAACTTCGGGCTGTGGCTCATCTCGCGGCCGACGATCAGCTTCTGCTGGTTGCCGCCGGACAGGGAGGCGGCGGTGACGTCGATGCCGGGGGTGCGCACGTCGTACGCCTCGACTATCCGGCGGGTGTCCGCCTGGGCGCCCTTGGGGTCGAGCCAGAAGCCCCTGGCGTTGGGGCGCTCGGTGACGTGGCCGAGGATGCGGTTCTCCCACAGCGGGGCCTCGAGGAGCAGGCCGTGGCGGTGGCGGTCCTCGGGGATGTAGCCGACGCCGTTCTCGCGGCGCCTGCGGGTGGGCCAGGCGGTGATGTCCTCGCCGAGGAAGGCGATCGAGCCGGAGTCGGCTGCCTTGAGGCCGATCAGCGCGTCGATGAGCTCGGTCTGGCCGTTGCCCTCGACGCCGGCTATGCCCATGACCTCGCCGGCATGGATGGTGAAGGTGACGTCGTCGAGGACCCGGCGCACTCCGGCGCCGGTCCCGGCCGTGTCCTCCGTGAGCAGGCCGGTGGCCGAGGGTTCGGCGAGCTCGCCCAGAGAGGCACCGCCGGTGGCGTGCACGGTCAGGTTCCGGACCTCGATGACGGGCCGGTCGGTGACGGTGGACTCGGCGGTCTCCGGGGTGGGCAGCTCGCTGCCGACCATCATCTCGGCGAGCTGGCGCGGGGTGGTCTCGGACGGCACTGCGGTGCCGACGGTCGTGCCGCGCCTGATGACGGTGATGTCGTCGGCGACCGACAGGACCTCGCCCAGCTTGTGGGAGATGAAGATGACGGACAGGCCCTCGGACTTCAGCTCGCGCAGGTTGGCGAAGAGCGCGTCGACCTCCTGCGGGACGAGCACGGCGGTCGGCTCGTCCAGGATCAGGGTGCGGGCGCCGCGGTAGAGGACCTTGAGGATCTCCACGCGCTGGCGGTCGGCGACGCCGAGGTCCTCGACGAGGACGTCCGGGCGGACGCCGAGGCCGTACCGGTCGGAGATCTCCCTGATCTTCTTCCGGGCGCCGCCGCCGATGCCGTACAGCTTCTCGCTGCCGAGCACCACGTTCTCCAGGACCGTCAGGTTGTCGGCCAGCATGAAGTGCTGGTGGACCATGCCGATGCCGCGGGCGATGGCGTCGGCGGGACTGCCGAAGCCGACCTGCTCGCCGTCGACGGCGATGGTGCCCTCGTCCGGCTTCTGCATGCCGTAGAGGATCTTCATCAGGGTCGACTTGCCGGCGCCGTTCTCGCCGACGAGGGCGTGCACGGTCCCCTTGCGGACCGTCAGGTGGATGTCGTGGTTGGCGACGACACCGGGGAATCGCTTGGTGATGCCCGCGAGCTCTACCGCGATCGTCGACTGAGCGGTGAGCGGAGGGCTGCTGGACGCGTCGATGGCGCACTCTCCTAGGGAAAGGGGCCGCTCTACGCGCGTAGCGCCCCTGCTTCGAATAGTGCCCGGACCTGATCGTCTCCGATCCGCGCCGAGCATTCTGCCGCGCGAACGGGGCGCGGGTCGCCCAGGCTTCCCGCACCCCGTTCGGTGGGCCGTAACGCTGCCATCGCAGCGCTGTTTTGACCATGCCTTCGACCGGTCCGCGTACCGGGATCCGCCGGGTGGATCCCGGTAGGGCCGCGGCGCCCGGCACATGCCGCCGCCGCACGTCCCCGGGGCGCCCATGCTCCGCACCGGCGCCACCTCGGGACGCGGCCGGCCGGACCGGCTCCCGGCGTCGGCGTCAGGAGGACTTGACCTTGATGGTGCCGCTCTTGATGCCTTCCTCGGCCTTCTTCAGCGCGGCCTGCAGGTCGGCGTTGCCCTTGAAGACGGGGTTGGAGTCGGCGAGGCTCACACCGCCGGTGGCCAGGCTGGCCCGCACCTCACCGGCCTGCGGCTTGCCGTCCTTGACCGACTTGGCCAGGTTGAAGACCGCGCCGGCGACATCCTTCATCGCCGAGGTGAGGATGCTGTCCTTGTACTTGGCCAGCGCGTCCTGCTCGTACTGGTCGGAGTCGACGCCGATGGCCCAGATCTTGTGCGCGGCCGCGGCCTTGATCACACCCTGGCCCGACAGGCCCGCGGCGGCGTACACCACGTCGGCGCCGGCGTCGATCTGGCCGTTGGCGGCGTTCTCACCCTTGTCGGGGCTGGAGAAGCCACCCTCGGCGGCCGTCTCGGTCAGGTACTGCGACTTGACCGTGACGCCCTTCTTGGTGTCCGCGACGCCCTGCTTGAAGCCGGCCTCGAACTTGTGGATGAGCGGGACGTCCACGCCGCCGATGAAGCCGACGGTGTTCGACTTGGTCGTCTTGGCGGCGGCCACACCGGCGAGGTAGGAGGCCTCCTCCTCGTGGAAGACGAGGTCGGCGACGTTGTCGGCCTTGATGGTGTTGTCGTCGACGATGCCGAAGGTGGTCTTCGGGAACTTGGCGGCGGCCTCCTTGACGGCCGGCGCGTAGGCGAAGCCGACGCCGACCACCGGGTTGTAGCCCTGCTTGGCCAGGGTCTCCAGGCGCTGCACCTTGTCCGCGTCGGACTCGCCGTCCTGCGGCTCGACGGCCGCGCTCTTGTAGCCGAACTGCTGGTCGGCCTGCTCCATGCCGGCCGTCGCGGCGTCGTTGAAGGACTGGTCGCCCTTGCCGCCGACGTCGTAGGCGAGGGCGAGGCCCATCTTCTTTCCGCCGCTGGAGGCCGATCCGCCGGCGGACTCGCTGGACGACTTGCCACAGGCGGATACGGTGACGGCAAGGGCTGCGGTGGCAACGCCTGCAACCGCGATACGGGACACCCGGCGCATGGAACGAGACTCCTTTGTGCAAGCGCCCCTACCAGGCGCTGGTTCCGCCGCAGCGTAACGCGCGTAGACCAGACGGAAAACCCCTTCTGTCCGTTCCGTTATAGAGATGTGGCCCACTCCGTGCCCCCGGATCACGGACCGCAGTACGCCCCTCGCGGAAGGCAAGGGGCGTACTGCGGCGCGGTGTCCGCGCGGGCCGCGGGCCCCGCCGGGCGGGGCTCCGCCGGGCGGGGCTCCGCCGAGCCGCGTCGTGCGGGGCCGTGGGCCGCTGAGCGGTGTGCGGCGGGGCCGGCGGTTCGCCGAGTGGCCGGCCGGCGGCCGGGGACGTCACTGGGTCTTGACGGTCACCTTGCCGTCGACGATGTCCTTGCGCGCCTTCTCGACGGCTGCGACGACGTCCTTCATCGCCTGGTACTTCGGGTTGGAGTCGGCGAAGCCGACACCGCCCGACGCGAGGTCGCCGCGCACCTCGCCGTTCAGCGGCTTGCCCTCGACGACCGACTTGGCCAGGTCGTACACCGCGCCGCCGACGTTCTTCAGGGCCGAGCCGAGGATCCAGTCCTTGTACTGGGCCAGGGCGCTCTGCCGGTACTGGTCGGAGTCGACGCCGATGGCCCACACCTTGTGCTCGGCCGCGGACTGGATGACGCCCTGCCCGGACAGGCCGGCGGCGTGGTAGACCACGTCGGCGCCCGCCTCGATCTGGCCGTTGGCGGCGTCCTTGCCCTTGTCGGGGCTGGAGAAGCCGCCCTCCTGGGCGGTCTGCGTCAGGTACTGCGACTCGATCCTGATCTTGGGGTTCACCGACCGGGCGCCCTGCTTGTAGCCCGCCTCGAACTTGTGGATGAGCGGGATGTCGACGCCGCCGATGAAGCCGATGTGGTTCCTCTTCGTCGCCTTGGCCGCCGCGACGCCCGCCAGGTACGACGCCTGCTCCTCGTGGAACACCAGGTCGGCGACGTTCTTTCCCTGCACGGTGTTGTCGTCGATGATGCCGAAGGTGATCTTCGGGTACTTGGGGGCGACCTCCTTGACGGCCGGTCCGTACACGAAGCCCACGCCGACGATCGGGTTGTAGCCGGCCTTGGCGAGCTGTTCGAGCCGCTGCACCTTGTCGGCGTCGGTCTCGTTGTCGTTCGGCTCGACGTCCCGGCCGCCCATCTTGAACTCCTGCTCGGCCTTGCGGAAGCCGGAGAAGGCCGCGTCGTTGAACGACTGGTCGCCCTTGCCGCCGATGTCGTAGGCGAGACCTATGCCCTTGCCGGAGTACTTGCCGGACTCCGCGGATCCGCCGCCCGACTCGCTGCTGGACTTGCCGCAGCCGGCTGCCGCGAGCGCGACGACCGCGGCGGTCGCCGCGGCCAGGGAGAATCTGATCCTCCGAGAACTGAGACGCACAGCAAGCACCCCTTCATCCCCATGGCACCGTCGCCGGCCCGCTTCCCCGTGGCGCCGCCTCCGGTGACGATTTCGGCGCACGCTAACGCGCGTAGAAGGAGGGGGGAACGGTGTTCCCGGGGCCGTTACCGAACCGTGCCGCCGCCGACGGGCCGCGTCCGCCCGCCGCCGGCGCCCGGGAACGGGAAGAGACGAGGAACGCCCTCCGGGACGGGGAGCTCCCCTCTTGGTCCCCGGGAGGGACGCCCCTCGTGACGCCCCTCCCGGGGACCAGGGGGCGCACGCCGCGGACGACGGGGACGAGGGGACGCCCCCGCCAGGGACGAGGGGCCCCCTCCCTTACTGCGGGCGTGACCGCGGCGCAGAGCGGCTCAGTGCGTCGGGTGCAGCAGGGCGGCCGCCGTGAACAGTTCGACGCCGACCGCGATCGCGGACTCGTCGGCGTCGAAGTCGCCCTGGTGCAGATCGCGGATGGTGCGCTCGCCCGGGGTCCGCACACCCAGCCGGGCCATGGCGCCGGGCACGTGTTCGAGGTACCAGGAGAAGTCCTCACCGCCGAGGCTCTGCTCCGTGCCCTCCACGGAATCGGCGCCGCGCCGGATGACCATGGCGTCCCGCAGCAGTTCGGTCACCACGGGGTCGTTGACGACGGGCGGCACTCCGCGCACGTAGTTGATCTCCGACTTGGCCTTGTACAGGTTGGCCACCTCGTCGATGGCGGCGACCACGATGTCGGGCGCCTGCCGCCAGGCGTGGATGTCCAGGCACCGCACCGTCCCGGACAGCTCGGCGTGTTGCGGGATGACGTTCGGGGCGTGCCCGGACTCGATGCGGCCCCAGGTCAGGGCGAGGCCGGCGCGGGTGTCGACGCGGCGGCCCACCAGCGCGGGCACGTCGGTGGCCACCCGGGCGGCCGCGGTCACCAGGTCGGTGGTCAGGTGCGGTCGGGCGGTGTGCCCGCCGGGCCCGTCGAGCAGGACCTCCAGCCGGTCGCAGGCGGACGTGATGGGTCCGTGCCGCAGCCCGATCTTCCCGGCGTCCACGCGGGGGTCGCAGTGCACGGCGATGATCCGGCCCACCCCGTCCAGCACGCCGTCCGCGATGGCGTCGCCGGCGCCGCCGGGCAGCACCTCCTCCGCGGCCTGGAAGATCAGCCGGACCGGCCGGGGCAGCAGTCCCTGCCGGTCCAGCTCGGCCAGCACGATCCCGGCGCCCAGCACGACGGTGGTGTGCACGTCGTGGCCGCAGGCGTGCGCCCGGTCCGGCACGGTCGAGCGGTACGGGCACCCGCTCTTGGTGTCGGGAATGGGCAGGGCGTCGATGTCCGCGCGCAGCGCCAGCACGGGCGCGTCGCCGATCGGACCGGCGCCCGAACCGATGTCACAGACGAGTCCGGTCCCAGCGGCGAGCACCCGTGGCCGCAGCCCGGCCCTCTCCAGCCGTTCCTTGATCGCTGCCGTGGTGCGGAACTCCTGGTTGCCGAGCTCCGGGTGCATGTGCAGGTCTCGCCGGAACGCTACGAGTTCGGCGCGCAGCGCCTCGGGCAGCGCGCCGGGGAGAACGGCGTCTCCCGGGGTATCGGCCTCGGACTCTAGGGACATCAATTGGTTCACCCTTTGAAGGGTAGGACGCGTGGACGGCCGACGGACATGCGATCAACAAAACTTCAGCCCCTCAGGGGAAGAAAACCTGGCCGCCGGACGCATGACTGTCGGTGGGGACGGGTAAACTCGCCCGAATTTTCCCAGGCGGGTGGAGCCCGGCTCCCCGGGCGTGGACCTCGCCACATCCCGGTGTCCGTCCCGTTTTCTTACCCCTCACGCATACCACGTCCCGCTCGGCGCACGCCGTGGTGTTCGTCGACCGGACGTCCGAATTCCGGATCCCGCCGGAAGTCCGGCCCCGATCGGCCGTCGGGGTCACGGCACCCCCGAACGGCTCACGGCCGGTGCGGTCGTCCCGCCGGACGGGCGCGGGTGCGGCCCCGGCGATCGGTCCCTCGTACGGACGGCACGTGGGGCGGCCGGGGCCCGGCGCGCCCCGCGGCCGTCCCCGGGCCGGGTGGTCGCGGCCGTCCGTGATCGTGACCCGTCGCGGGTACCGCGCGGCCGCGGGCCGGGCTACGCCCCGCCGAGCGCGGCCAGCCGGTGCACGCCGCGGGCGGTGCCCGTCACGCCCGACAGGAAGCCCTGGGCGCGGGGCGAGGCGTGGTCCGTCAGCCAGGTCGGGTGGATGTCGCAGACCCCGATCCTGACCTCGGTGCCGGCCAGTGCGAGGGGCAGGGTGTGGACGACCGTCGAGGGGAAGCTCAGGACGGTGCGCCCGATGGGGCCGCGGCGGGCGATCAGTTCCAGCGGCAGCTCGGGGCGGACGATCTCCAGGCCGGTGTCCGTCGCCAGGCGGTGCAGCTTCCCGGCGCTCTCGCGGCGGTGGGCGAAGTACCGCCGCACGCCGTGCGCCGCCGCCAGCGCGCGGACGGCGTCGAGGTACCGCTCGCCGTCCACCACGCCCGTCTCGACGAGGGAGGTGCCCACCAGGTCCGCGCCGCCCGTGACACGCGGCGGGCCGAACCGGCCGCGGGCCCAGGCGAAGCGGTTGGCGGTGACCGTCACGCCCGGCGGCGCCTCCTCGATCGGCATGGCCGAGAAGACCTCCACCCGGCGCTCCCCGCCCGGCGTCAGGCGGCGGCGCGCCGAGGACGACACCGGCGCGAAGAGCAGGTCCCGGGGGCCGGGGCGGCCGCCCCTGCGGTGCCAGCGCACCAGGCGCTCGCCGCGGGCGAGCTGGGCGACGAACTCCATCGTGGCCGTGCCGTCGTCCACCACGACCAGGTCGCGGGCCCCGGTGATGGTCAGCAGCAGCTGGACATAGCGGGAGAACGGGTCTCCCATGACCACCCGCCCGGCCCGCCGCAGCAGCGGGGCCAGTCCGCCGATCGTCCGGAACGGCGCCGCCGTCCCGCCGCGCGCCTCCTCCCAGCGGACCTCGTGGCCCTCCTCGCGGGCCAGCTCGGACATGCGCCGCAGCTGACCGCGGGTCATCGGGTCGGTCGGGGACAGGACGACGAGGGTGAGCCCCGCGCCGGGCGGCGGCCGGCCGGTGTCCCCGGTGCGCCGGGTCCGGACCGGGAGCCCCACGTCCGCGTCGGGTGCCGGCCGCTCCGCGTCGGGGACCGGCCCGTCCGCGGCGTGGCGCCGGCCGTGCGCCCACTCGAGCACGTTCAGCAGCTGCACCGGGCTCTCGACGAAGGCGAGGGTGCGGGAGGCGGGGGAGGTGGGGCCGGCGGACCCGGCGCGGGGGCTCATCGACGTACGACCGTCCCGTCAGTGGCGTCAGTGGGTGGGGGTCACACCGCGACCGGTTCGCCCGCCGCCGCGGCGATCTCCGCCTCGGCGACGACGCCGGCGACACGGCGCAGCTTCTTCATGGGGGCCAGCTCGGAGTCGTAGACCTTCTTCACGCCGTCGCCGAGGGACGCCTCGATGGTGCGGATGTCGCGCACCAGGCGCTGCAGGCCCTGCGGCTCGACGGAGGCGGCCTGGTCCGAGCCCCACATCGCGCGGTCCAGGGTGATGTGGCGTTCGACGAACACGGCGCCGAGGGCGACGGCGGCGAGGGTGGTCTGCAGGCCGGTCTCGTGGCCGGAGTAGCCGATCGGGACGTTGGGGTACGCCCGCTCCAGGCTGTTGATGACCCGCAGGTTCAGCTCCTCGGCCCGGGCCGGGTAGGTGGACGTGGCGTGGCAGAGGAGGGTGTTCTCGCTGCCCAGGACCTCGACCGCGTGGCGGATCTGCTGCGGGGTCGACATGCCGGTGGACAGGATCACCGTGCGGTCGGTGGCGCGCAGCGCCCGCAGCAGCTCGTCGTCCGTCAGGCAGGCGGAGGCCACCTTGTGGGCGGGGACGTCGAACTTCTCCAGGAAGGCGACGGCCTCGGTGTCCCAGGGGGAGGCGAACCAGGCGATGCCCTTCCGCCGGCAGTGCTCGTCGATGCGGCGGTAGTCGTCCTCGCCGAACTCGACGCGGTGGCGGTAGTCGATGTAGGTCATCCGGCCCCAGGGGGTGTCGCGCTCGATGTCCCACTGGTCGCGCGGCGTGCAGATCTCCGGGGTGCGCTTCTGGAACTTCACGGCGTCGCAGCCGGCGTCCGCGGCCACGTCGATCAGCTTGAGGGCGTTGTCCAGCTCACCGTTGTGGTTGATGCCGATCTCGCCGGTGATGTAGACGGGCCGGCCCGGGCCGGCCTCGCGGGAACCGAGCGTGCGGATGCGGGAGTAGGTGCTCATGGCGGGGTGTGTCCTTACCTGGGGAGGGAATCGAGAAGGGGGCCGAGGATCCAGCCGGCGATCTCCCGGATCGCGCCGTCGCCGCCTCGGACGGTGGTGACCGCGCGCGCGGCGCCGCGTACGGCGTCGTGTGCGCTCGCGACCGCGACGGGCCAGCCGACGAGGGCGAAGCACGGCAGGTCGTTGACGTCGTTGCCGACGTAGAGCACGCGCTCGGGCGCGATGCCCTGTTCCTCGCACCACTGCTTCAGCGCGAGGTCCTTGCGGTCGACGCCGTGCAGGACCGGCAGCCTCAGCTTCCGGGCCCGGGCCGCGACCACCGGGTTCTGTTCCGTGGACAGGATCAGCATCTTCAGGCCGCTGCGCCGCAGGGCCGCGATGCCGAGGCCGTCGCCGCGGTGCACGGAGACGAACTCCCGTCCGTCGGAGTCGATCAGCACCCGGTCGTCTGTCTGGGTGCCGTCGAAGTCGAGGACGACCGCGTCGATGTCGCCGGCCGTGGGGAGGGGGGTGGGCGAGCCGGCGGCGTGGGCGCCGCCGGGGGTTCCCGCCGGCCGGGCGGAGCCGGGGGCCGGGGTGAGGTCCGCGTCGAACAGCGGGGCCAGGGCGCGGGCGCGGGCCAGGTCGTGCGGGTCGTCGATCTCCAGCACCCGCGCCGGGTCGGTGCGCACCAGTTCGGTGCGGCCGAAGAAGCGGTGCCGGTGCTCGCGGAAGCCGGCCGCGTCCATCGCGTAGGCGGCGCCGGTCTCCAGCAGGTCCTGGGGGCGGTCCTGGCGGCGCGGGCGGTAGGACTTGTCGTGGTTGACCCCGTGACCGCCCGCGCCGGCGGCGGGGCCGGCGGTCCGGGTGGCACCGGCGGCCCCCGCGGTGCGGACCGGCTCGGCGACCGCCGGGACGTCGGCCGCGTCCCGCCAGAGGAACCCGTGGAAGGGCGCCACGGTCACCGCGGTGTCGGCGCCGTCCTCGACGACGGCGGCCGCCACCTTGTCGACGTCGCCGGCGAGGAGGAAGGGACTGGTGCACTGCACGAGCAGGACGGCGTCGACCGGGCAGCCGTGCAGTGCCTCGTGGGCGTCCAGGGCGTGCAGGACGGCGGCCTCGGAGGTGGCGGTGTCACCGGCGATGGCGGCGGGCCGCAGCACGACCTCGGCGCCGGCCCGGCGGGCGGCGTCCGCGATGGCCCGGTCGTCGGTGGAGACCACGACGTCGGTCACCAGCCGGGCCGCCCGGCAGGCGCGCACGGCGCGGGCCACCAGCGGGACGCCGCCGACGGGGGCGAGGTTCTTGGCGGGGACGCCCTTGGAGCCGCCCCGTGCGGGGACGACCGCGAGGACGCGGCGCGCCGGGGGGCCGCCACCGGCGTCCGGGCGGGCGTTGGGCATGGGGTCCACTCCTTGAGGTGGCGCGATCCGGTCGCTCACAGCTCCCCCATCCGCCGGACCAGGGGCGCCACGCGCTGCACGCCCTGGCGGTAGGCGCCGCGGGCGGCGCGGCGGACGATCTGCCGGACGGGTCCGGGCTCCCGGTCGCCGGCCGGGGCGCCCGGCAGCGGGGAGCCGTCGGGGCCGAGGTGATGGCGGGCGAGGATCCCGGGTAGGTAGCCGGGGGCGGTCGTGAGCGTGTAGTAGGGGGTGAGGGGCGGCAGCCCGCCGGCGCGGGCCAGCAGCTCGGCGATCCGCTCGCGGGCCGCGTCGAAGGCACTGTCGTACGACGCTCCCCCGGCGGCGACGCCCTGCCGGGCCACCCATTCCGCGTCCGGCACCGGGCGGTGGCCGGCGTCCAGCTGATCCCAGGAGACCAGGCATCCGGAGCCGACGAAGTGGTGGTTGCCGAGCGCCTCGCGCACGCCCAGGTCGGTGAGGACGGCGGTGGGGATGCGGCGGTGCAGGGCCTCCAGGGCGGCGGTGGAGCTGACCGTCACCAGCAGGTCGGTGCGGTCCAGCACCTCGCCCATGTGCCCGTGGACGAGCCGGACGTTGGGTGGCAGGCCGGCCTTGGGGACCAGCTTCTGGTAGGGCAGTTCCTCGATGTGCGTGGTGTGCTCGCCCGGCCTGGAGCGCAGCTTGAGGAGCACCTCGCGCTCCGGATGCAGCCGCGCGTGCCGCAGCAGCCGGTCCAGCAGGTACGCACGGTCCCCGCGGCTCTCGGGCACGGAGGGCTGCGCGGCGAAGACGACGGTGCGGGGCCCGCCCGCCGGTTCCGCGGCCGTGGCGCCCGCCCCGGCGCGGGGCGCGCCGCCGAGGAAGGGCAGTGCCACCTCCGTCACCGCGGTCGCGTCGGCGCCGACCCCCTCGTACACGGCCCGGAAGCGCTCCGCGTCCTGGCGGGAGTTGGCGAGGACCAGGTCCGCGCCGTGCCGCAGCAGCAGTCCGTCGGCGAGCTTCTCGTAGACGACGCCGACGTAGCCGGTGACGACGACGGGGCGCCGGCCTCGGCCCTGCCAGACCCGCCTCAGACCGTGCAGCACCGCCTGCACGCCGCCGCCCACGAGGGCGAGGACGACGACGTCGTACGGCGGCCCGTCGCAGGCGTCGCCGCCCATGGCGCGCAGGAACTCCACGGCGGTCACCTCGCGGAGCGAGTCCGCGCGGACCCCGACCTCGCGGAGCTGGCGGGCGGTGGGCGTGGCCCGCCCCCGCAGGAGGTAGCCGTCGAGGCGGACGCCGCCCGGGGCGGCAGGGCCGGGGGCGACACGGTGCGCGGTGAGCGCGCCCCACTTCCACCGGGTGTCGGAGTCGGCGAGGACGGCGACGCGCAGGATGTTCGTTGCACTTGCTGGCACGCCGACGACCGTAGGAAGCCATTTCTAGGTCCCGCCCAACCGGAACGCAACGGCTGGTTAACAGCGCACCGCCGGAGGGGGAATCGGGCCGGGGCCGGCCTGCGCCGGGGTCCGGTTCACGGCATCGGCACGCGCCGTTCACCGCCCGTCAAGTCCGCGGTCAGGGCCGGTGACGGCCCGCCGCCTAGCGTCACCCGCGTGGTCAAGCTCTCCGTCGTCGTCCCCTTCCACAACGTGCGGCACTACGCGCCGGACACCCTGAGGAGCCTGCGCGCGAACGCGCGTGAGGACTTCGAGTTCGTCCTCGTCGACGACTGCTCGCGGGACGGGACGCTGGACGTCCTCACGCGCGCGGAGCGGGATCTGCCCGGCGCCGTGCTCGTCGGGCACGACCGGAACGAGGGGCTGGCGACCGCGCGCAACACCGGGATCGCCCGGGCCCGCGGCGAGTACCTGACGTTCCTCGACGGCGACGACTGGGTCGCCCCCGGCTACTACCCGGAGCTGCTGGCCGCCATCGAGGAGCTGGGCTGCGACTTCGTGCGCACGGACCACGTGCAGTGCACCGGGCGGGTGCGCACCGTCCACCGCGTCCCGCACGGCCGGCGCGGTGTGGTGACGCGCCCGCGGGACGCCATCCTGCCCGCGGACCGGTCCACGTCCGTCGACTACGCCTACGCGTGGGCGGGTGTCTACCACCGCCGGCTGGCCGAGCGTGGCCTGCTGCACTTCACCGACGGACTGCGGACGGCCGAGGACCGGCCGTGGATCTGGCAGCTGCACCGGGAGGCGGAGTCCTTCGCCGCGGTGGGCCTGCTGGGCGTGTTCTACCGCCGCGGGGTGGCCTCCTCGCTGACGCAGATCGGCGACGTGCGGCAACTGGACTTCATCCGCGCGTTCGATCAGGTCGTCGAGGAGACGGCAGGCGACCCGGAGGCGGACCGGCTGCTGCCGAAGGCGGTGCGCACCTACTGCGCGGTCATGGCCCACCACCTCGGCTCGATCGAGCGGTTCGAACCCGCCGTGGCCCGCGCGCTGCGCTCCCGCGGCGCCGCCGCCCTCAGGCGCCTGCCGCGGGACCTGCTCGACGACGTGCTGGACTCGATGGACACGCGGCGGGCGAGCCGTCTGCGGCGCCTGCGGCGCAGGCCGGTCTCTGCCCGGACGGAGGCCGCCTGATGCCCCGCACCACCCGGATCCTCTGCGTGTCGTCGCTCCGCGGCGCCGCCGTCCTGGCCACGGCCCTGGACGCCGGGCTCCTGGAGCCGGACGACCGACGGCTGCTGCTCGTCGCCGGCACCGCTCCCGTCCCGGAGACCGCGCCCGCCGTCGACGCGATGCCCGGCTTCGGCCGGTTGCGGGAGCGGTTCGACGAGGTGCTGTCCTGGAACGACGCCATCGCCCCGTTCCACCCCCGCGACTGGGCCCCGCGCGCCGACGACGTCCCCCTGTGGGAGCGGCACCTGCGGCTGCTGTGGGGTCTGGGTGACGACGAGGTACGGCTGACCGTGGAGTCGGTCGAGACCGGTCCCGGGCTCGCGCTGTGCCGGCTGTTCCCGGGCACCGCCGTCGACGTCCACTGCGACGGCCTCGCGGTCTACGGACCCACCAGCGACAGGATCGACCCCCTGGTCGGCACGCGGGTGGGCCGGCTGCTGCACCTCGACCTGGTACCGGGCCTGGCTCCCCAACTGCTCGCCGAGTTCGCCGTGCGGCCGGAGCCGGTGCCCGCCGCGTCGTACCGGAACGTGGTCGGCGAACTGGCCGGGGCGGAGGACGCGTTGCCCGGTGCGGGCGACCGGCCGGCGTTGCTGCTCGGCCGGCGCCTCACGGCGCCGGGCGTCCTCACCGGCGCCGAGGAGGAGGACCTCCACCTGAGCATGGTGCGGGGCGCCGCCGCCCTCGGGCACCGCCGGCTGGTGTTCCGGCCGCACCCTGCCGCCCCGGCCCTGCGCTCCCGTCTCCTGGCGGAGGAGGCGGCCCGGCTCGGTGCCGAACTCGTCGTGCTGGACCGCCCGGTGCTCGCGGAGGCCGCCGTCGAGCGGCTGCGGCCCGCGCTGGTCGCCGGCTTCTTCTCCACCGCGCTGCTGACGTCCGCCGGCCTGCACGGCGTCCCCGTCGCCCGGGCCGGCACCGGCACCCTGCTCCGCCGGCTGACGCCGTACCAGCACGGCGACCGCGTCCCCGTCACGATCGTGGACGCGCTCCTGCCCGATCTGGCCGACGGCACGGCCGTGGACGCGTGGACGGCGCCCCCGGCCGAGCGGGTGGCCGAGCTGTCCGGGCTGCTGGCGGCGGTCGGCTACGCCATGCGGCCCAGGGTCCGCCCCGATCTGCGGGACGCGGCCGAGGGCTACCTCTCCACGCACCTGTCCCCGCAGACCTGGCGCTACTTCACGCGCGGCCGTCTCACCGCGCTCGCCCTGCCCGGCGCGGTCCCCGCACCGCTCGCGTCCCTCCCACGCAATCCGGCCGTGCGCCGCCTCGCCCGCCGCGCCAGGAACCTGTCACCGCGCCGCGCCCGCCGCTGACCGCCGGGCGGCCCGGCACCGCGCTCCCTCGTCGCGCGGCCGACTCCGCCCGCCGCACCCGGCCGCGACGGGCACGCGGCCCCGGCAGCGCGGCCCGCCGCCCCGCCGGGAGGGCGGCGGACGCGTCACCGCGGGCACCCCGTCCGCGTGCCGGCCGGTTCATCCGGCGGACATCCGGACGACCGCCGTACGTCCCCCGCGACTTCCCCGGCATCCGTCGAAGGTCCGTAGCGTCCCGTCGTCGACGACGGGACCCCCGTACGACCCCGACTGAAAAGGCAGCCCAGGATGAACGTGGCCGATCCGGCCCAGGCACCGGCGGGCCCGGCACCGGCTCCCGCCGTGCGGGTCACGACCCCGCCGGAGGCCTCCACGCCCCCGGCCCGGCGACCCGCGGGCGACCGCCTGCGCGCCCTGGACGGCCTGCGGCTGCTGGCGGCGCTGATGGTGTGCCTGTACCACTACGCCGGCAAGAACGGAGAGGTCGCCGCCTCCTGGCACCAGTCCCCCGGGCAGCTGTTCCCGACACTGTCCCGGGCGGCCACCTACGGCTCCCTCGGGGTGCAGCTCTTCTTCGTCATCAGCGGTTTCGTCATCTGCATGAGCAGCTGGGGGCGGACGCTCGGCGACTTCTTCCGCTCCCGCGTGGCCCGCCTCTACCCGGCCTACTGGGTGGCCCTGCTCCTGGTGGGCGCCGCGTCGCTGGCGCTGCCCGTCGTCCTCGCCCCGCTGCGCCCGGACGAGTTCCTGGTGAACCTCACCATGCTCCAGCAGCCCATGGGCGTGCCGCGGGTGCTGGGCGTGTGCTGGACCCTGTGGGTCGAGATGCGCTTCTACGTGCTCTTCGCGCTGTTCGTGATCTGGAAGGGTGTCACCTACCGGCGCGTGGTGGTCTTCTGCGTCCTGTGGACGCTGGCCGGCGTCCTGGCCCGGGTCGCCGACACCCCGCTCACGGACGCGCTCGTCATGCGGGACCACGCCCCGTTCTTCGTCGGCGGACTGGCGCTCTACCTGATCCACCGCTTCGGCGGCGACCTGCTGCTGTGGGGCATCGTCGGCATGTCCTTCCTGCTGGGCCAGCGCTACGCGGTCACGGCGATGTGGCACCCGGGCATGACCGGCGACTTCCACCGCGACCCGCGCGTCGTCCAGGCGATCGTCCTCCTCGCCTTCGCCGCCGTGGCGGTGGTGGCGCTCGGCTGGGTGCGCCGGGCGGACTGGCGCTGGCTCACGGTGGCCGGTGCGCTGACGTACCCCTTCTACCTGGTCCACGAGCACCTGGGCTGGTTCGCCATCCGCGTGCTGTACCGGGGCCTGGGGCTGGGTCCCCGCCTGGCGATGGCGCTGACCGTAGCCGGGCTGCTGGGCCTGGCCTGGCTGATGCACCGCTTCGTGGAGAAGCCCCTCGGCCCGCGGCTGAAGCGGGCGTTGGCGCGGCAGGCACGCCGGCCGGGGCCGACGTAGGCGCCGCGGACCGCGCGGGAGGAGACGCGAAGGGCCGGGCCGCCCGAGGCGCGGCCCGGCCCTCGCGCGAGCGCGTCAGCTCCGTGCCGCGCGCACCCGGCGCACCACGTGCCGCACCGCCCGGTTGCGGCGCAGCGACTCGGCGCGCACCGGGCTCCCGCCGGGCAGGCGCAGGCCGGTCAGCCGGCGCTTCCTGAAGTACCGCGGGTACTCGGCGAGATGGGCGGTGAGCCAGGCGGCCACCTCCTCGCGCAGGGCGTGGTGCTTGCGGGGCTGCATGCAGTAGCCCACCGCGCGGACCAGCGGCGTCAGTTCCCCGGCCAGCCGGGCCGGTTCGAGCGGGACACCGGCATCCCCGTGCTCCGCGTCCGGCAGGGCCGCGTCGATGACGGTGAGCGGGACGCGGTTGCTGTTCTCGTACGGGGTGAGGCGTTCGAGCAGCAGGTCCGTGCCGACCCGGGCCACGGGGATGCCGTAGAACGCTGCCGCCGTCATCAGGGCCGTGGAGAAGCAGCCGATGACGAGCCGGGGCCTCAGCACGGCGAACACGGTCTCGGCGAGCACGGGTTCGGCCAGGACGGTCAGCCGCACCCCCGTCCCGGCGGCCGTGTCCTCCAGGGCGGCGTGGTAGGCGGCGGGCGCGCTGGGGTGGGGCTTGAACAGCACGCTGCGGTGCCCGGCACGGGCGGCGGCCCGCAGCATGCGCAGGTGGAGGTGATGCTCCTCCTCCTGGGTGATGAGGCCCAGGGCGGACAGGTACTGGCCGAGCAGGACGGCCGTGGGAGGGTCGTCGTCCGGGACGCGCCCGGCGAGGACCGCGGCGCCCTCGCGGCCCATCCGCTCGAGGACGTCGACGATCGCCCCGGTGGGCACCGCCTCCGGCTTCACGCCGTACTCGGAGAGCAGCATGGGCCGCATCCCGGGGACGAGGTCCAGGTGCAGGACGCGGGTGATGCGGCTGCTCATGACGGGCGGGATGCGGTTGCGGGTGGGCCCGTAGCTCATCAGGCCGTCGGCGTACACATGGATCGGGCTGTCGGCGAAGATGTCGGCGACCGCCCGCGAGGGATTGGCCTGGAGGGACTCGCAGGCGATCTCCACGGGCTCGTCGCCGAGGTCCCAGGCGAGGCGTACGGCCTTCTCCCACAGGGCGGTGTCCTGGGCGCGCGGCGACCAGCCGGCCGGGTGGTGCGGGGCGATGAACTCGTTCCAGGAGCGCACCTCGTCGAACTCCGGGCGGAGCGTCTCGAACCCGGCCATCCGGTCCAGCGGGGTGCCGACCTCGGGCACGGCGGCGGTGTTGCTGACGACGAGGATGCGGCGGCGGCCCTCGCGGGGGCCGAAGAGGCCCGTGCGGATCGCCGCGGTCACCGTCGCGGCGGCGTACTGCGTGGCGGAGAAGAAGATCTGGATCACGCCGCGACTCCCTTCATGCCGCCGCGTATGCGCCGCAGCAGGCGAACCCGTTCCTCCCCCATGCCGACGAGCGCCTCGGCCAGCTCGTCCTCCCCCATCCGGCCGAGGACCTCGGCGGCCGTCCGCCGCAGCGTGCCCGCGACCCTCCGTTCGAACCGGCCGCGGTCGAGCAGCTGGTGGGCGATGACGACGCAGTAGGTGCGCAGCGCCTTCCCGCGCAGCGTGCCGGCGTCGGGGTCGTCGCCGAGCTCGGTGAGGACGAGGTCGAAGGCGCGGAAGAAGTCCAGCTGCCGTACGTCGCCGATCTGGGTCAGCGAGGTGGCCACCCCCCGCCGGTAGAACACGCCGCGCAGGCTCACCACCGCGTAGGAGTCGGCCTCGCGGTGCAGCCGCCAGATCCAGGGGCGGTCCTCGGCGGTGCGCAGTCCGTCGTGGAAGCGCAGCAGTCCGCGGTCCAGGAGCCGGCGGTGGTAGACGCCGGCCCAGGCGTACGGGTAGTCGACCATGGTCGTCTCGTCGACGGGGAGGATGGAGCTCCGCGGGTCCAGCGGGGTGTGCCGGCGGCCCTCGGGGGCCCGGTGCACGGTCCGTTCGACACCGGTGACCTGGACGTGGTCGGTGCGGACGAAGTCGACGTCGAGGCGTTGGACGCGGTCCACCAGATCGGCCAGGTATCCGGGGGCGAGCCAGTCGTCGCCGTCGAGGAAGGTGAGGTAGCGGCCCTGAGCCGCGTCGATGCCGGTGTTGCGCGCGGTGGCCAGCCCGCCGTTGCGCTCGTGCCGGATCACCCTGCTGCGGGGCAGCCGCTTGGTCAGCTCCAGCAGCGCCTCGTAGGTCCGGTCCCGGGTCGACCGGTCCTCCACGAAGAGGAACTCGAAGTCGTCCCGGGCGTTGTTGACGAGGCTGGTCACGGTGTCCGGGAGATAGCCCTCGACGTTGAAGCAGGGCACGATCACGGACAGGGTCGGGGGACGGTTGGGCACGCGCACACCTGGGCTCTCTCACGGGCGGATCGCTGCGACCGTAGGAGACCCGCGACGCGGGGCGTCGACCCCGCGGCGACCGGCAGGTGAACGTAAGGCGACCGCCTGCCCCGCCGCGGCCGGCCCCCCGTACCGGCCGCCTCCGCGGCCCTTCGGCAGCGGTGCCGTACGACGCCGCCGCTGCCGCCGCAGGCCGTGGGCTACGCGCCGGCCAGGGACAGCTTCACCGCGAAGCCGAGGAACAGCGCGCCCGCCGCCGACGTCGCCCACGCGGACAGCCGCCTGCGCCGGCGGAACGCCGCGGCCAGCCGGGTGCCGCCGAAGATCAGCGCGCTGAGGTAGAGGAAGCTCGCCGCCTGGGCGAAGGCGCCGAGGACCGCGAAGGAGAGGGCCGGATGGGCGTAGCCCGGGTCGACGAACTGAACGAAGAAGGCGACGAAGAACAGGATCGCCTTGGGGTTGAAGAGGCTGACGACCAGCGCCCGGCGGTAGGGCCGTTCCTCGGCGGACCCGCGGGCGGCGGCCGGGGCCTCGTCGGCGGCCCGCTCGCGGCGGGTGCGCCACATGACCCGCGCGGCGCGCAGCATGCCGACGGCGAGCCAGGTCAGGTATCCGGCGCCTGCGTACTTGACGACGGCGAACAGCAGCGCGTTGGCCTGGAGCAGGGAGGCGACCCCGGCCGCCGACAGCGTCATCAGCACCGTGTCCCCGCACCACACGCCGGCCGCCGCGGTGTACCCGGCCCGGACGCCGCGCCGGGCGGCGACGGACAGCACGTACAGGGAGTTGGGGCCGGGCAGGAGCACGATGAGGACGAGTCCCGCCAGGTAGGTGGGGAGGTCGATGACGCCGAACATGGCAGGAGTGTCGCACGCGCGTACGACACCGCGACGCGGCGGTCCGGATGACGGGAAGTCCGGGGACGGACCGGGCCGGTCAGCCGTCCAGCAGGGTGGCGGCCGGCAGTTCGACACGGACGCCGACGCCCTCCGGCACGGGCACGCTCTGCCCGCGCTCGAAGCGCTGGAGGACGGAGTACTTGCCGTCTTCCGGGCCGGTGTGGAGGAGCACTTCGTCGTGCTTCCGGTCGACGACGAGGTAGGCCGGGACGCCGGCCTGGGCGTAGCACTCGGTCTTGGTACCCAGATCGTCCGCCCAGTTGGACGACGTCACCTCGACGACCATGCGGAAGACGTCCGGGGCGTAGCAGTTCCTCGTGACGTGGGCGTCGCGGAAGTCATCGTCGACGACGGACAGGTCGGGAATCGCGAAGTCCTGGGGCAGAGTGGGGAGCCAGAGGCCCACTCCCTGGACGTACTCGCACCCCGCCTCGACAATCCCTGCCCGGTCCAAAGCCCTGCCCAGCTTCGTCAGGGACAGCGCGTGGGAGCCGTCCGGCGGCGGTGTCACAGTGAGCCTCCCCTGCAGGATCTCCACGCGGTGCCCGGGTAGTGCACGGGAGAGCAGGTCGGCGGCCTCGCCCAACGTCAGCTCGTGTTGCAGTACAACCACGGCATCCTCCTTCTGGGCTCACTTTCCACGAGGCTAACCGGGGGCGGGTGGTTTCCGCCCCTGGTCACTCGTTCGAGGGGGCGGGCGGCTCAGAAGGCGTCGGACGGCACGTAGGTGCCCCAGACCTCCCGCAGCGCGTTGCACACCTCGCCGACCGTCGCGCGGGCCTTGAGGGCGTCCTTCATCGGGTACAGGACGTTGTCCTCGCCCGCGGCGGCCTTCTTCAGGGCCGCCAGGGCCACGTCCACGGCCGCCTGGTCGCGCTCGGCGCGCAGCTTCGCCAGTCGCTCCGCCTGCTGCGCCTCGATGGCGGGGTCGACGCGGAGCGGCTCGTACGGCTCCTCCTCGTCGAGCTGGAAGCGGTTGACGCCCACGACGACCCGGTCGCCGGAGTCGGTCTCCTGGGCGATGCGGTACGCGCTGCGCTCGATCTCGTTCTTCTGGAAGCCGTGCTCGATGGCCGTGACCGCGCCGCCGAGGTCCTCGACCTTCCGCATGAGCTCCAGGGCGGCCGCCTCGACCTCGTCGGTCATCCTCTCGATGACGTAGGACCCGGCGAAGGGGTCGACCGTCGCGGTCACGTCCGTCTCGTAGGCCAGCACCTGCTGGGTGCGCAGGGCCAGGCGCGCGGACTTGTCCGTGGGGAGCGCGATCGCCTCGTCGAAGGAGTTGGTGTGCAGGGACTGGGTGCCGCCGAGCACGGCCGCCAGGCCCTGGACGGCGACACGGACCAGGTTCACCTCGGGCTGCTGGGCCGTCAGCTGCACACCCGCCGTCTGCGTGTGGAAGCGCAGCATCATCGACTTGGGGTTCTTCGCGCCGAACTCCTCCTTCATCACCCGTGCCCAGATCCGGCGGGCCGCGCGGAACTTGGCGACCTCCTCCAGGATCGTCGTCCGCGCGACGAAGAAGAACGACAGGCGGGGCGCGAAGTCGTCGACGTCCATGCCGGCCGCCACCGCCGTGCGCACGTACTCGATGCCGTCCGCCAGGGTGAACGCGATCTCCTGCGCGGGCGAGGCACCGGCCTCCGCCATGTGGTAGCCGGAGATCGAGATCGTGTTCCACTTCGGGATCTCGGCCCGGCAGTACTTGAAGATGTCGGCGATCAGCCGCAGGGAGGGCTTGGGCGGGAAGATGTACGTGCCGCGCGCGATGTACTCCTTCAGCACGTCGTTCTGGATCGTGCCCGTCAGCCGGTCCGCCGGGACGCCCTGCTCCTCGGCCACCAGTTGGTACAGCAGCAGCAGGAGAGCGGCGGGCGCGTTGATGGTCATCGACGTCGAGACCTTGTCCAGCGGGATGCCGCCGAACAGCACCCGCATGTCGTCGATCGAGTCGATCGCGACGCCGACCTTGCCGACCTCGCCGTGCGCGATCGGCGCGTCGGAGTCGTGGCCCATCTGCGTGGGCAGGTCGAAGGCCACCGACAGGCCCATCGTGCCGTTGGCGATCAGCTGCTTGTAGCGGGCGTTGGACTCGACGGCCGTGCCGAAGCCGGCGTACTGGCGCATCGTCCACGGACGGCCCGTGTACATCGTCGGGTACACGCCGCGGGTGAAGGGGTACGACCCCGGCTCGCCCAGCTTCCCGGCCGGGTCCCAGCCCTCCAGGGCGTCCGGCCCGTAGACCGGCTCGATGGGCAGCCCGGACTCCGACTCGCGCGCCATGGTGTGTGCCTCCGCGTTCTTGGTTACTCGCCAGTACAGCCAGTCCTCGCCACGGACTGTAGCGGCGGCCCGCGCGTCGGGTGGAGTGCCCCACGCTGGGACCTTGCTCACAGACCGGTTCAGCCCTGTGTCCCCACCCTGCCCCGTGGTTCGCCGCCCGTCACGCGTGGGGAGACATCCGGGGTGGACCACCGGACACCGAGGAGACGCCGGGGGGCGGTATGCGCGTGGGGGACGTGAGGAGGGCTGCGGCCGTCGTCGCCGCGGCCGTGGCGCTGGCCGGGACGTACGGCTGCACGGTCCGGCCGGAGGGCACGAACGGCACGGACGGTGCGAACGGCGGACACCGGTTGCCGGTGCACATCGAGGTCCCGGCCGCCGGCACGCCCGCGAGCCCGCCGACCCGCCGGCCCGCGCCGCCGCCCGCGAGCCGTCCCGCCGGCCCCGCACCGGGCGGCGGCGGGCAGCGCGGCCTCCCCGGCCGGAGCGTGGCCGCGCCGGTGTTGTGGCGCCCGGGCGACAGCGGGTCCGGCGTCCGCGAGCTGCAGGCCCGGCTGCGCCAGGTGGAGTGGCTCTCCGACGGACCGACGGGGACCTACGACGACCTCACGGAACGCGCGGTCGAGGGCTTCCAGGGCAAGCGGGGGCTGGCGCGGACGGGGAGGACCGACGTCGTCACCTGGCGGCGGCTGCTGGAGATGACGCACGAGCCGGGCCGGTGGGAGCTGTACCTGATGGGCGGGCAGCCCGCCGCGCCGCCCGACCCGCGCTGCCTCACCGGCCGGGTCCTGTGCATCGACAAGACCAGCCGGACGCTGCGCTGGATGATCGACGGGCGGACCGTCTCCACGGTGTCGGTGCGGTTCGGCACGGAGCACACACCCACCCGGGAGGGGGTGTTCGAGGTCTACTGGAAGTCCCGGCACCACGTGTCGACGCTCTACGACTCCCCCATGCCGTACGCGATGTTCTTCAGCGGCGGGCAGGCCGTGCACTACTCGTACGACTTCGCGGCGCGCGGCTACGCGGGCGGGTCGCACGGCTGCGTCAACGTCCGGGACGAAGGGGCGATCGCGCAACTGTTCGCCGAGGTCCGGGTGGGCGACAAGGTCGTCGTCTCCTGGTGAGGCGCGCTGCGCGGGAGGGGCCTGCGGCCGCTGCCGCGCGAGGAGAAGGATGCGGGGCGCGGGCGGGACCGGGGGAACGTGTCCCGCCCGCGCCAGGTGCACGAGCCATGGGTACGGGGGGAACCCCGGCTCGGTGCGACAGCCGATGACCAGTCGGCTCACTCATTACTGCGTAGGGGCCCGCCAAAACGTCACACCCCTCCGGGAAGAACTTCCGGGAGTGAGGAAAGCGCAGGTCAGCGAGGCGCGGCGGCCGACCCGACGCTGCCGGTGCGCGGGGCGTGGGGCCGGGACGGCGGAGTCAGATCAGGTCGTACGTGGCGTGCGGCGACGGCGCGAGGGCGGTGGACGACGCTCCGGGACCGGACGCGGTGGGTCCCGCCGGGGCGAAGGCAGGGCTCGGCGTGGCTCCGGCGCTCTTCCTCGGACGGTGGCCGCCTCAGTGGTTGCCGTCGTCGCCGCCCTTGCCCTTCTCGTCCTTCTGACCGCCCTGGCCCTCGGCCGCGTTGCCGCCGCCCTGGCCGTGGCCGTTCCCCTTGCCACCGCTGTTGCCACCGCCCGTGTCCTCGGCCCGGCCCTTGTTGCTCTTGTCCTGGCCGTTGCCGCCCTTGCCGCCCTTGCCGGTGGAGCCGGGATCGGCCGGCCTCAGGACGCCCCGGCAGTACGCCTCCACGTGCCCGGCACCGCCCGCCGCCCGCTCCAGGGCGCGCTTGCGGCCGGGGGCGAGGCTCTCGCCGTCGCGCAGGTCGCGGCAGGCGGAGGCCATGCGCCGCTGCCCGCCCGGGACGCCGTGCGCGTCGTCCGGCCCGGGGTCGGCGCCCGGGGACGCGGCGGGGCCGTCACCGGCGGTCGCGCCGCCGGAGGGACCACCGGTCGGGCTGCCGGGGACCGCCGGGCGGGAGCGTCCGCCCGGCGACGGCGAGCCGGACACCCGGTCGGGCGTCCCGGAGCCCTCCACGGACGCGGCGGGACCCGGCTCGCCGACACCGAACGGCGTCGGCAGCACGCCGGTCGTCGCCGCCGCGGCGACCCCGCCGACCGCCCCGACCGCGAGCGCGGCGGACACGGCGAACCGGACGGGACGGCCCCACCGGGCACGCCGCGGGCCGGAGGGACGGCCCCCGATGCGGACGACTCCCGCGTCGTCGGCACCGGCGAACCGGCGGGTCCGCCGGTCGGCGGCCGTGCCCGGGTCGGCCTGCTCCGCGCGCGCCTTGCGGAAGGCGGCCAGGGCGGCGGCCTCGCCCGGGAGTTCGACGTCGGCCGCGACGGTGGCGGCGGACAGGGCGTTCAGCGTCGCGGCGAGCCGTTCGGCCTGGTCACGGGTGGCGGCGTCGACGGTGTCCGGTGACTCGCCGCGCAGCAGAGCCTCCGCCGTTTCGCGGTTCAGCCACCTGTACTGCTCATCGGCCATCACATGTCCCTCTGCGTCCGGGCCCGGAGATGCGTCACACCGGCGGACGTCACCGCGTGGCCGCGCGGTTCTCGCTGAGCCGGCAGCGCGTCGAGCGCACCGGGCGATTCCGGATCGGCGCCGAGCAGTTCGGCGAGCCGTTTCAGACCGCGGTGTGCGGCGGTGCGCACCGCGCCGGGCCGCTTGCCGAGCGTGTCGGCGGCGGTCTTGGCGTCCAGGCCCACGACCACGCGCAACACCACGGCCTCGGCCTGGTCCTGTGGCAGTCGGGCGATGAGCGAGAGGGCCCTGTCGGTGGCGAGGGCCTCCATGGCCTCACCCTCGGTGTCGCACTCCGCGGCCCTGCCGGTCAGTTCCGTTTCGTCGCCGCCGATCGCCGGACGGCGGCCGCGCATCCGTATGTGGTCCAGCGCCCGGTTGCGGGCGATCCGCGCGGCCCAGCCGCGGAAGCGGTCGGCGTCGCCGCTGAACCGCCCCAGGTCGCGGGCGATCTGCAGCCAGGCCTCGGACGCCACGTCCTCGGCGTCCGGCTCGCCGACCAGTGTCCGTACGTATCCGAGCAGCCGTGGGTGCACGGCGCGGTACACAGTCCGGAACGCGGTCTCGTCCCCGTCCTGTGCCGCAAGCACCGCGGCGGTCAACTCCGCGTCGTCCCCCAGCACCCGTGGTTCCTCAGTCGATCGGTGCAGCTCCTGGCCGCCGATGGTTGCGGTGATCATGCATATCCCGCGCCCGGCGCGAAAGGCACGTTACGGCGTCAAACCGCTCGCCGTCCATGTCCGTACAACATGCAACTAACTCGGAGGAGCTGCGGTGTGACAGAAAACGGACGCCCGGCGCTGTAGGAAGTACGGGCCGCCGCGCGGCCCGTGCCGCGCGACGGCCGGGGCCTCTCCTGTGGGGGGTGGCGGCCCCGGTCGTTGCCTCGGCAAGCAGTTCGGCGCCCGGCCGGGACGGCACCGGAAGCCGCGTGAACGCCGGCGCGGGCCCCACCGGCCGCGTCTCGGCCCTCTCTCCGGACCCGGACTCACGGGGCCATGGCTCAGGGCCCACCCCTCCCGGCAGGAAGCCCGCGCTCACAGCCCGCCCGTCCCAGCGCGAGACCCCTGTTCAGGGCTCGCCTCGCGCGGTGCGGGGCGCCCGCTCGGACGCGGGCCCCACCGTTCGGTGACCGCGCGGCTGGATGCATCCGGGCCGCGTCGCAGTGCCACTTGGCCGGGACCCGGACCCCGATCGCCCCATCCGCCCCACCGCGGGTCGTCCCGCGACCGCTTGAACCGCCTCCGTCAGTGCCGCACCCCGGGCGTGCCGTTCCCGCCCCGGCCGCTCCCCGCGCACCGCCGGCCCCCGGCCGCCCGCGCCCGTCAGAACCGCCTCCGTCAGTGCCGCACCCCGGGCGTGCCGTTCCCGCCCCGGCCGCTCCCCGCGCACCGCCGGCCCCCGGCCGCCCGCGCCCGTCAGAACCGCCTCCGTCAGTGCCGCACCCCGGGCGTGCCGTTCTCGCGCCGGTCGCTCCCGGCGCCGCCGCCGTTCTCCCGGCCGGCGCCGCCCTTCCCGCTGCCCGCGCCAGTGCCGGCGCCAGTGCCGGTGCCCGCCGCGCTCCCGGGACTCGCCGCACCGCCCGGAGCCGCCGGGCTTGCGGTGCCGTCGGCGCCTTTCGGGCCGTTCCCGGCCGGTGGCCTGCCCGTCCGCTCCGCGCAGTACCGGCCGACGTTCTCCTCGCCGCCCGCGGCCGCCACGAGCCACCGCCAGGCCGGCGCGTCCAGCGCCCGGCCCGCCCCGCGGACCTGCTCGTAGGCGCGGCAGCGTCCGTCGACGTCCCGCGGGGCGGCCGGGTGGCCCGGCGTGGCCGGCGCAGCCGGCGCACCGGGGCGGGACGCCGTCGCGGAGCCGCCGGCCGAGGGCTCGGCCGGGGCAGCGGACGGCCGGTGGGACCGCTGCCCGTCCTCGGGTCCGCGGTCCGGCGAACCGGCCGTGCCGATCGCCGCGACGGCGACACCGCCCAGGGTCAGACTCGCCGCGAACACGCCCAGGAGGGCCTTCACCGACAGACGCACGCGCCGGTGTCCGCGCGACCGCCAGTCGTCACCGCTCCGGGTGCGCGTCCCGTGCGCCGCGCCGTCCCGGGCGGCGCGGAACGCCGCCACCGCCCGCTGCTCGGCCACGACGTCGAGGGCGCCGCCGCGCAGGGCGGCGGCGAGCATCGACTGCAGCGCCGGGCCGTCCGGCGTCCGCTCGGGACCGGGCACGGTGGCCGCCGGGTGTCCGCGCCGACGGCCGCCCGTACTGCCGTCGCTCTGCCGCTCACCCATGCCCGTACCCATCCCGGTCCGACGGTCGGCCGTCCTGGCCGTGCAGGCCGCCGTTGCCGTTCACTCCGACTCCCCCAGCGTGCCGGGGCCGTCGTTCGTCACACCTGCCGCACCGCTCAGCTGGCCGGCCAGCCGCTTCAGCCCCCGGTACGCGGCCGTCCGGACCGCTCCGGGGCGCTTGCCGAGGACCCGTGCGGTGGCGGGGCCGTCCAGACCGACGACGACGCGCAGGAGGACCGCCTCCGCCTGGTCACGCGGCAGGGCGCGGACCAGGGCGAGGGCGCGCTCGGTGGAGAGCGACTCCAGCGCCTGCTCATGGGTGCTGTGCGTGCCCGGCAGCTCCAGCACGTCCTGTTCCAGCGCCGCCGGCCGGGGACGCACCCGCTGACGGCGCAGGTGGTCCAGTGCCCGGTGCCGGGCGATCGTCGCGGTCCACCCGCGGAACCCGGCGCCGTCCCCCTTGAACCGGCCCAGGTCACGGGCTATCTCCAGCCAGGCGTCGGACGCCACGTCCTCGGCGTCGTCGCCGACGATCCCGCGGAGATAGCCGAGCAGTCCGGGCTGCACGATCCGGTAGGCGACCGCGAAGGCCGCCTCGTCCCCCTCCTGGGCCCGCGCGACCGCCGCGCCCAGCTCCCCGTCGTGCGCCTGTCTGCGACGGGGTTCCCCTGCCTGGCCCAAAACTGTCCTCGTTCGTGCCGAGTTCGTGGCCACCGCCTGGCGCCATCCCCACCGTGCGACAGGCTCAGGCCGTGTCCACGCCTCCATGGTCATCAGCGTCGGGGTGTACGGAAGTGTCACAGTCCGTGGGCCGCCCCGGACCGGCCGCCGTCGTACGGCGGGGGGCCGTGGCCGGCCGGCCACCGCCGTCCGGCACGGACGCCCGGGCGGGGTCGGGCGGACGGCCGCCGCCCGGCTCGGCCGCCGCCCTGCGCGGACCGAGCCCATGGACCAGGCCCCTCACCACCGCCGGGGCCGCCGGGTCGTCCGCCGGCGTCACCCGCGGGTCGTGCCCGCCGCGTCGCGGCACAGCAGCCGCAGCGACCCGTGCCCGGTGAAGCAGCGGCGGGCCTCGTCGATCGGGTCCCACAGGCGGCCGTCGGGCGTGCGGACCCAGTGGTCGCCACCGGTCGCCCACCAGTCCCCGCCGGCCTGCCGGACGATCACCTCCCCCGCGTAGGCGCCGAGACCGCGCAGCATGCTCTCCACCGCGGCGGGCGGTGTGCCCTCCCGCCGCAGGTCGTCGATCATCCGGTCGACACGCCACAGGCTCTGCGCCGAGTAGTCCAGGCGCAGCCGGGCCCCCTCGCGCATCGTCGCCACGGCGTCCGCCGCCCACCGCACCGGTTTGACGGCGGCCTGCGGCCTGGTCTGCTGCTGAGTCGTCACGTCCTGGGCTGTCACATAGGGAAAAGCGAGCCCGGAGCCCGATCCGTCACCCGGATCCGGCGTCTGCCCGTGATCGGCGCAGGACCACCCCACCGTGGGCGCAGGACGGTCACGGAACCTCTTCAGCGGGGACGGACGTCCACGCGGGAGCCCGGGGTCAGCCGCGTCCCCGCGCCCGGCGGGACACGACCGCCCGGAGGACCCGGCGGCCCTCGGTGGACACCTCCAGCGCCTGGCGGAGCCCGGCCGCGCCGTGACCGGCCAGCAGTTCGAGGACGGTGACCTGGCGACGCACCTCGGCGGCGACGAGCGGGGACATGCCCTCCGCGCCGCCCTCGCGGCAGGAGTCGACGGGGATCGCGTCCTCGGCGGGGTCGGCGGGGTCCAGCAGCCAGTGGATCCGGAGCGAGGCGACCGAGCAGGCGTCGGCCCACGCGCGTACCTCGGGGGCGGTCCGGGCGGACGGCGCCGTGGCGAGCATGTGGCGGGCGAGCCGTGCGGCCTCGTCCTCCGCGGTGTCGTCGGCACCGGTCCCGTCCAGCGCGCCGCGGGCCTTCTCCAGACGGCCGGACCAGTCGTCGCCGTCGTCACCGTCTTCGGCGAGGCTCGCCCACAGCGGCCGCAGCACCTCGTCGTCACCACCGAGCAGGGGAACGCATCGATCCAAACAAGCCAGTCCGCTGGCGGCCAGTCCGCGCTCGTCGGCCCGCGCGATCAGTTCCACCAGGCTCATCCACGTCTCCCTCGCCAGGGCGCCGACCTTAGCGGAGCCCGCACCTGCCCTTACTGCGTGCGATCGCCCGGTAGTGTCACACGGGCACCACACGCAGTGAAGTAGCGGGACGAAAGAAAGTTTTCGGCCAGTCGGCGAGCAACGCGGTCACCCGGGCGAGGAGCCCCGGCGGCAGACCGGCCGGCCCCTCCCCCGCGCCCGCCGCAGGGCCACCGCCCCGGCGTCCCCCGGGAGCAGGCGCCCGCGCCCCGGCGTCAGCCCAGCTTCCCCGCCAGTGCCTTGAACTCCGTCCAGGACAGTGCCGGGGTGCGCGGGTCCCACAGCTTCTGGGCGGTCGCCCGCAGCGGCATGCGGATGCCGGCGGCCACCTGGTCCGCGGTCTGCGCGTTCGGGCGGTCGCCCCAGACCGCGAGGGAGCCGCCCAGGATCTGGCCGTCGTACCGCGCGGGCACCGCCTGCGTGCCGCGCAGCACCCGCGGGGTCCACTGCTCGTAGATGCGCTGCCCGGTCGGGTAGACGAAGGTCAGCGGCTCACCGAGGACGTAGTAGAGGAACTCGTCGTTGTAGTTGATCACCTTGCGGCCGGCGCTCAGGTACTCGGCCGGCTGACGCGCGCCGATCTCCTTGCCGGTCCAGTAGCCGACCTCGATGTCCTTCGCGGCCTGGACCGAGGTGCCGCGGAAGAAGCCGTCGTTCCAGGCACGCGGGGTGCGGTCGTGGGCGCGGACGGTGGCGGCGCGGTCGTTCAGCCAGCCCGTGGTGAGGTCCGAGACGGTGCCGCCGGGACCGTAGGCGGCCCGCGCGGCGGCGGCCAGCTGCGGGTAGGCCGTCGAGGGGTTGGAGGCCATCAGGGCCTGGTACTCGTCGGCGCCCAGGTGCCAGTAGGCGCCGGGGAACAGCCCGGCGTACTCGTTCAGGAGGTCGTCGACGAGGGCGCCCGAGGCGTCCTTGGAGATGTCGATCGCCCCGCGCGTCGGCACGCCCTGGGCGTTGCGCAGCTGGAGCTCGGGATGGGCGGCGAGGACCGCGCCGAGGTGGCCGGGCGAGTCGATCTCCGGGACGACGGTGATGTGCCGGGCCGCGGCGAGGTCGACGATCCGCTTGACCTCCGCCTTGCTCAGATGGGTGGGGGAGACGATCTCCGGGTGCTTGTCGGACTGGATGCGGAAGCCCTGGTCGTCGGAGAAGTGCAGGCCCAGCTCGTTGTACTTCAGGTCGCCGAGCTCGCGTACCCGGTCCTCGATCCAGGCGGCCGGGTACGGCTTGCGCGCGATGTCCAGCATCAGGCCGCGTCGCGGCTTGGCCGGCTCGTCCTTGACGACGCCCTCGGGGGCCGTGCCGCCGCCGTGCACCTCCTGCTTCAGCGTGCGGGTGCCGTAGAAGACCCCCGCGTCGGCCGGTCCGCTGATGGTGACCCGCCCGTCGCGCACGGTCATGGTGTACGACTCGGCGTTGCCGCCGCCACCGCTCAGCGCCAGCCGTACGTCGCCGGGGCGGACGTCGTTCTTCTCGCCCCCGTACGCCAGGCCCAGCTCGCCGGCGATCAGGCGGCCCTCGTCGGCGAGGCCCGGGTCGCTCACCACGACGCGCTCGCCGCCCGCCGGCCGCCACCCCGGTCCGCGGGCCGGGGTGTGGGAGCGGACGGCGGGGATCGTGCGCGGCGCCTGGGAGAGGGGGTAGCTGCGCGTGGGGCTGGGGCTCGGTGCCGCGGCGGAGGTGCCCGTCCGCGACCCTGCCGAGTCGGCGGGGGACTGCCCGCCCGAGGCCCACAGCCCGACTCCGACACCCAGCCCGACCGTCACCGCGAACGCTCCGGCGGCCAGTGCCCGCCTGTGCCGCACCTTCTTCGCCGGCGCCCGGCGCCTGTGCTGACTCACTCAGCCAACTTAAAGCCTCGGCGCGTCCGGCGCGTCCACAGGGCGTTCTCAAACTCTCCCGTCCGAGTGAAATTCGGGCATCCGTCGGACAGGTGATGACCATGAGCGATAACGTTGCGGCACATCGGTCACACAATCCCCCGCCCCCGCACGTGACGTCCACGAGGGGGGTCGCCGCATCCATCGCCGAGGACCCACGCTGCCCGCGCAGAACCTGGAGCACTTCAACACCGCCCCGGCCGCCGAGGCCCGTCGCCTTCTCCTGGCCTGCCTGCGCAGCCCGCGCTGGGCCCGGCGGGTCGCCGATCACCGCCCCTACCCGGACCTCGGCGCCCTGCTGGCCGCCGCCGACGAGGCCGCCTACGACCTGACGCGGGCGGACCTGGCCGAGGCCCTGGCGGGCGAGGCGCTGCCGGTCCTGCCCGGCGACACGTACGCCGCCGCGTCCACGGCCCTGAGCGCCGCCCACGCCGCCTACGAGGCGAAGTTCGGCCACACGTTCGCCATCTGTCTGGACGGGGTCACGGCCGACGAGCTGCTGGACCGCGTCCTGGCGGCGATCCGGTCGCGCCTGGCGAACGATCCGGACGAGGAGCGGGTCGTGGCGGCCGAGGAACTGCGCCGCCTGGCACGGGGGCGGCTGACGCGGCTCACCGGGCACGCGGGGGGCCGTCCGGTCCGTAGCCCGTCCGTGCCCCTTTGAGTGCGGGTTCGCTCACATACACGGCCCCCCATGTAAACGCCACACATACCGGTCGCTACGATGCTGGGGGCCGGTGGACCGTACCCGGCCGGGCCCGACCGACACCGAAGCCGGCGCGGCCCTCAGTCCCCGCTCCCGGAGGGATTTCCGTGCCGGCTGGAACGCTGTACCGCGGCCGGGAAGGAATGTGGTCCTGGGTGGCTCACCGAGTCACCGGCGTCCTCATCTTCTTCTTCCTGTTCGTACACGTGCTGGACACCGCTCTCGTCCGTGTCTCGCCCGAGGACTACGACAAGGTCGTAGCCACGTACAAGACGCCGATCGTCGCCGTGCTGGAGTACGGCCTGGTCGCCGCCATCCTCTTCCACGCGCTGAACGGCCTGCGGATCGTCGCCGTCGACTTCTGGTGGAAGGGCACCCGCTACCAGAAGCAGATGCTCTGGGCCGTCGTCGCCGTGTGGGTCGTGCTGATGCTCGGGGCCGTGTACCCCGTCCTCGGCCACGCCGCTCGAGTCCTGTTCGGGAGCTGACGCGTATGTCCACCACTGACACCACCGCTTCCGGTATCGGCCCCGTCGAGGGCGCGTCCGGTCCCAGCGTCGAGAACCCGGCGCCCTACCTCGAGGCCCCACGCACGCGCACCAGGAAGACGCCGCGGTCCAGCTGTGGCAACTTCGAGCTGTACGGCTGGCTGTTCATGCGCCTGTCCGGAGTGGTGCTGGTCGTCCTCGTCCTCGGCCACCTGCTGATCCAGCTGGTCCTGGACGGCGGCGTCTCGAAGATCGGCTTCGCCTTCGTTGCGGGTCGCTGGGCCTCGCCCTTCTGGCAGCTCTGGGACCTCGCCATGCTGTGGCTGGCCATGCTCCACGGCGGCAACGGCCTGCGGACAGTCATCAACGACTACGCGGAGCGCGCGGGCACCCGGCTGTGGCTGAAGGCACTGCTCTACACCGCCACGGTGTTCACCATCCTGCTGGGCACGCTGGTGATCTTCACCTTCGACCCGAACATTCGCTAGGCCCCGGGACCGAGGTAATCCTGATGAAGATCCACAAGTACGACACCGTCATCGTCGGCGCCGGTGGCGCCGGTATGCGTGCCGCCATCGAGGCGACCAAGCGCAGCCGCACCGCGGTCCTGACGAAGCTCTACCCCACCCGGTCCCACACGGGCGCCGCGCAGGGCGGCATGGCCGCCGCGCTGGCCAACGTGGAGGAGGACAACTGGGAGTGGCACACCTTCGACACGGTCAAGGGTGGTGACTACCTGGTCGACCAGGACGCCGCCGAGATCCTGGCGAAGGAGGCCATCGACTCCGTCCTCGACCTGGAGAAGATGGGCCTGCCGTTCAACCGCACCCCGAACGGCACCATCGACCAGCGCCGCTTCGGCGGTCACAGCCGCAACCACGGCGAGGCCCCGGTCCGCCGGTCCTGCTACGCGGCCGACCGCACCGGCCACATGATCCTCCAGACGCTGTACCAGAACTGCGTCAAGGAGGGCGTGGAGTTCTTCAACGAGTTCTACGTCCTGGACCAGCTGTTGGTCGAGGTCGACGGCGTCAAGCGGTCGTCCGGTGTCGTGGCGTACGAGCTGGCGACCGGCGAGATCCACGTCTTCCAGGCGAAGGCCGTGATCTACGCCTCCGGCGGCTGCGGCAAGTTCTTCAAGGTGACGTCGAACGCGCACACGCTGACCGGTGACGGCCAGGCCGCCGTCTGGCGCCGGGGCCTGCCGCTGGAGGACATGGAGTTCTTCCAGTTCCACCCGACCGGCATCTGGCGCATGGGCATCCTGCTGACCGAGGGTGCGCGCGGTGAGGGCGGCATCCTCCGCAACAAGGACGGCGAGCGCTTCATGGAGAAGTACGCGCCGGTCATGAAGGACCTCGCCTCCCGCGACGTCGTCTCCCGCGCCATCTACACCGAGATCCGCGAGGGCCGCGGCTGCGGTCCCGAGGGCGACCACGTCTACCTGGACCTCACCCACCTGCCGCCGGAGCAGCTGGACGCCAAGCTGCCCGACATCACCGAGTTCGCGCGGACCTACCTGGGCATCGAGCCGTACACCGACCCGATCCCGATCCAGCCGACCGCGCACTACGCCATGGGCGGCATCCCGACCAACGTCCAGGGTGAGGTCCTCTCGGACAACACCACGGTCGTGCCGGGCCTGTACGCGGCCGGCGAGGTCGCCTGTGTCTCCGTGCACGGCGCCAACCGCCTGGGCACGAACTCCCTGCTCGACATCAACGTCTTCGGCAAGCGGGCCGGCATCGCCGCCGCGGAGTACGCCGCGAAGGCGGACTACCTGGAGCTGCCGGAGGCCCCGGAGAGCCTCGTCGTCGAGGAGATCGAGCGGCTGCGGAACTCCACGGGCACCGAGCGCGTGGCGACCATCCGCCGCGAGCTGCAGGAGACCATGGACGCCAACGTCATGGTGTTCCGCACCGAGCAGACGATCAAGACCGCGGTCGAGAAGATCGCCGAGCTGAAGCAGCGCTACAAGAACGTGGCGATCCAGGACAAGGGCAAGCGGTTCAACACGGACCTGCTGGAAGCCATCGAGCTGGGCAACCTGCTCGACCTGGCCGAGGTCATGGCGATCTCCGCCCTGGCCCGCAAGGAGTCCCGCGGCGGTCACTACCGCGAGGACTACCCCAACCGTGACGACGTCAACTTCATGCGCCACACCATGGCGTACCGCGAGGTCGGCGCCGACGGAACCGAGACCGTCCGTCTGGACTACAAGCCGGTCGTCCAGACCCGGTACCAGCCGATGGAGCGTAAGTACTGATGGCTACCCCCGTTCTGGACAAGGCCGAGGAGCAGACCACGGCCACCCCGTACATCACGGTCACCTTCCGTGTCCGCCGCTTCAACCCGGAGGTCTCGGCGGAGGCGACCTGGGAAGACTTCCAGCTGGAGATCGACCCGAAGGAGCGCGTCCTCGACGGTCTGCACAAGATCAAGTGGGAGCTGGACGGCACGCTGACGTTCCGCCGCTCCTGCGCGCACGGCATCTGCGGCTCGGACGCCATGCGGATCAACGGCAAGAACCGTCTGGCCTGCAAGACGCTGATCAAGGACATCAACCCCGAGAAGCCGATCACGGTCGAGCCCATAAAGGGCCTGCCGGTCCTCAAGGACCTGATCGTGGACATGGAGCCGTTCTTCCAGGCGTACCGGGACGTGATGCCCTTCCTGATCGCGAAGGAGACCAACGAGCCCACGCGGGAGCGGCTGCAGTCCCCCGAGGACCGCGAGCGCTTCGACGACACGACGAAGTGCATCCTCTGCGCGGCCTGCACCTCCTCCTGCCCGGTGTTCTGGAACGACGGGCAGTACTTCGGCCCGGCGGCCATCGTCAACGCGCACCGCTTCATCTTCGACAGCCGTGACGACGCCGCCGAGCAGCGCCTGGAGATCCTCAACGGCAAGGACGGCGTCTGGCGCTGCCGCACCGTCTTCAACTGCACCGACGCCTGCCCGCGCGGCATCGAGGTGACGAAGGCGATCACGGAGGTCAGGCGCGCCCTGATCACCCGCCGCCTCTGACCACCTCCCTCCGGTAGTCCCTCCGGGCCCCGCTCCCCCGTGGAGCGGGGCCCGGACGCGTTCACGGCCGCGGCCGGACCAGGGGTCCGTGCGTTCCGCGGGCTCGGCCGGGCGGGTGACCCGGTGCCCGCCGCCTCCGCCGCTCCCGGCCGGCGCCCACCTAATGTGATGGCATGTCAGATGACGAGTCGTACGAGCTGCTCGGGTTCGACCACGTGCTGCTGCCGGTCGGGGACCTCGGCGAGGCGCTGGCGTTCTACGAGCGGGCCGGGTTCACGGTGGGGTTCCGGCTGGACGAGGCGGGCATCGCACAGCTGAAGGTGGGCGGTGAGACGCCCGGGATCCTGCTGCGCCAGGAGGAGTTCGGGCACCGGACGCCGCCGTGGCCCTCGCCCCGCGTATGGCTGGAGGTGCCGGACGCCCGGGCGGCGGCACGGGAACTGACGGCGGCGGGCATCGCCCTGCTCGACGAGCCGTCCGCCGTCGCCACGGGCTGGGCCGTCGAGATCGCCGACCCCTGGGGCAACATCCTCGGCTTCACCGACTACGGCAAACGTCCCGAGCTGGGCCGCCGGGGCTGAGGGAAGGCCGGGGGTCCACGAGGAACCCGCGGGGCGTTCGTCCGGTCCGGCCGGGGCCTGCGGCCTGGATCCAGTCACCGCACCTGTGCCGCGGCAGGCGACGTCTGCCCGTCAAGGAGCGGCGCCCGGTGCGTGCTCTCGGCGTGCCGGCCTGACGCCCTCGTACTGGGATGTGCTTGGTACTTTGACTTTCGGCCGGTACGGCGAGAGGGCGCCGGGCGTCGCGACGGGGCGAACGTTGCCTTCTCGGCACTAGGCTTGGCGTTCGTGTCCGCGAAGAACGACGACGGCCCCGGTGAGGGCGTGGCCCCGAGCAAGTCGGAGCAGACCCGGGCGCTGATCCTCGAGACGGCCATGCGGCTGTTCGAGGAACGGGGTTACGACAAGACCACCATGCGGGCGATCGCCCAGGAGGCCGGGGTCTCCGTCGGCAACGCCTACTACTACTTCGCGGGCAAGGAGCACCTGATCCAGGGCTTCTACGACCGGATCGCCGCCGAGCACCGCGCGGCCGTCCGGGAGCTGCTGGACCGGGAGACGGACCTGGAGAAGCGGCTCGCGGGCGTGCTGACGGCATGGCTGGACGTGGCCGCGCCGTACCACGAGTTCGCGGTGCAGTTCTTCAGGAACGCCGCCGATCCGGACAGCCCGCTCAGTCCCTTCTCGTCCGAGTCGGAGCCCGCCCGTGCGGAGGCCGTCGCCGTGCACCGGGAGGTGCTGGCCGGGTCGAGGGCGAAGGTGCCGGACGACCTGCGGGACGTGCTGCCCGAGCTGATGTGGCTGTCGCAGATGGGGCTCGTCCTGTACTGGGTCTTCGACCGGACCGAGGGACGGGAGCGCAGTTACCGGCTCGCCGAGCGAGGGGCGCGGCTCACCGCGCGGGGCGTGGTGCTGGCCCGCTTCAGGGTGCTGCGGCCCCTCGTGCGCGAGGCGCACGAACTGTTCACGGACTTCCTGCCGGGGATGACGAGGGCACTGCCCGATCCGGCGCACCGGGGGCGGAGCGCGGGGAACTGATCCCCTCCGGGCGGGACGGGCGTACGGGACACCCGGCGTCCGGCTGCACGCTCCGGCCCCGGCCCCACGGCGCGGTCACGCCTGCCGCGAGGCCAGTTCCACCACCGTGATGTCGGACGGGGCGCCCACACGGGTCGGCGGGCCCCAGGCGCCGGCGCCGCGGCTGACGTACAACTGGGTGTCGCCGTAGCGCTCCAGACCCGCGACGGTCGGGTTGGCGGCCTCGGCGAGCAGGCTGCCGGGCCAGAGCTGGCCGCCGTGGGTGTGGCCGGAGAGCTGGAGGTCGACGCCGTGCCGGACGGCCTCGTGGATCTGCACCGGCTGGTGGGCGAGCAGCACGCACGCGCGAGCCGGGTCCCGGTCGCCGAGGGCCGCGCCGAAGTCGGGGCCCTGGCCCTGGCTCTCGCCCTCCACGTCGTTCACGCCGGCCAGGTCGAAGTACGGCATCTCGGTGCGGGCGTTCTCCAGCGGGTGCAGGCCGAGCCGCCGCACCTCCTCGACCCACTGCTCGGCGCCGGAGAAGTACTCGTGGTTGCCGGTGACGAAGTAGGCCCCGTGGCGGGCGCGCAGCCGGGCGAGCGGTGCGGCGGCCGGCCCGAGGTCCTTCACACTGCCGTCGACCAGGTCGCCGACGACCGCGATGAGGTCCGGCTGGGTCGCGTCGATCGTGTCGACGACCTTCTGGGCGAACCCCCGGCCCAGCACCGGGCCGAGGTGGATGTCGCTGACGACCGCGATCCGGAAGCCGTGCGCGGCGCGCGGGAGTTTGGCGAGCGGGACGGTGACCCGCTTGACCCGCGGCCCGCGCAGCACCCCGTAGGTGCCCGCTCCGACCGTGCCCACGGCGGCCACGGCCACGGCGCCGGCGACGGCACGGGAGACGAAGAGACGGCGGGTGGGGTCGGCGGCCGGGGCGGGTGCCGCGGCCGGCGGGGCGCCGGCCGTCCGGTCCTCGGGTGCGGGCCCGCCCGCGGGGGTGGTCGCACCGTCGGCGGGGGCCGGTCCGGCGCCGGGTGCGGGGGAAGAACCGCCGGACGGCTCGGCGGCCGGGCTCAGGGACGCGCCCGGCGTCCTCGCGGCCGCCGGTACCGGGTCCTGGTCCGTCCGGGACGCGGTGACGGCCGGCGCGACCCGCGCACGGGCGCGCCGGGCGAGCAGGCGCCGCAGCAGCGGCCGTACGGCCTCTCCCGCCACCACGCCCAGCAGCAGGTAGATCGACAGCGCGAGCCACAGGAAGCCCGGCCAGGCCAGGGCGCGCTGGAGCCCGAAGGGCGCGCCCGCACGTTCGGCGACGAGCGCCCCGACCGCCAGGACCCAGCCGCCGGCGATCACCCCGGCGCCCACCCGCCGCGCGGTGCCCGGACCGCGGGTCGTGTCGCGGAACAGGCGGCGCCACACGTACCAGTTGCCCGCCACCACGGCGCTCAGCACGAGCAGCGCCACGAGCACGAAGACGACCACCATGCGGTCGTGTCCCCCCTTTGTCGGTCCCGCTCCCGGCTGACGGCCGGCAACCCCCGGCCGCCGGCAGTCAGCAGTCAGCAGTCAGCAGTCAGCAGTCAGCAGTCAGCAGTCAGCAGTCAGCAGTCAGCAGTCAGCAGTCTGAAAACGCTATGACGTCCGGCTCAGTGCGCGCAGCGAGCGCAACCCGATGACCCCGATGGCCGTCCCCCATACGAAGGAGGCGATGGCGAGCGCCAGGTGCACCCAGAAGTACGCCGTCGGCTCACCGTGGTCGAACGCCAGCCCGCTGCCGTCCTTGACGAGATTCTTGACGAAAGTGATCCAGATGACCCAGCTCCACACCCCGAAGGCGAGCAGGAACCAGGAGAGGGGGCGGCTGAGCTTCATGGGTCCAGTATCGCCGCCGGGCGTCCGGTTCCGCGGCCGGGGTGGTGGGGGCGACGGGACCTCGACGGCCGGGGCAGGTAGTTTCTCGGCCGTGCCCATACCCCAGACGACGGCCAGGCGCGCTCTGCTGGTCGCTTCCGCCGCCCTGCTCTCCCTCGCGTCGGCCGCACCCGCCGCTCTCGCCGCGCCCCGCCCCACGGCGACCCCGGCGGCCACGCCCCCGGCCCGTATGTCGACCGTCGGCGGTACCCGCCTGGGCCTGGCCGGGACGCAGGTCGACCTCGGCAGCGGGGCCCCGGTGCTGCCCCGGGACATCACCGCGCGCTCGTGGATCGTCGCCGACGCCGAGTCCGGCGAGGTGCTCGCCGCGCACAACGCGCACTGGCGGCTCGCCCCGGCCAGCACGCTGAAGATGCTGTTCGCCGACACGGTCCTGCCGAAGTTCCCCGCGACGCAGGCGCACCGCGTCCAGCCGGCGGACCTGGCCGGGATCGGCGCCGGCTCCAGCCTGGTCGGCATCAAGGAGAACGAGACCTACACGGTCCGCGACCTGTGGCTGGGCGTCTTCCTGATGTCCGGCAACGACGCCGTGCACGTGCTGTCCTCGATGAACGGCGGTGTCCGGCAGACCGTGCGGGACATGAACGCGCACGCCGCCGAACTGCGGGCGCTCGACACGCAGGTGGTCAGCCCGGACGGATACGACCAGAAGGGCCAGGTGTCGTCGGCGTACGACCTGACCCTGTTCGCCCGCTCGGGACTGCAGAAGAAGGACTTCCGCGGGTACTGCTCGACCGTGCGGGCGCCGTTCCCGGGAGAGACGAAGAAGGACAAGAAGGGCCGGACGTCCCGCGGGTCCTTCGAGATCCAGAACACCAACCGGCTGCTGAGGGGTGACTACGACATCTCGGTGTACCCGGGCATCGCGGGCGTGAAGAACGGCAACACCACCAACGCGGGTGCCACGTTCACCGGCGTCGCCGAGCGTGGCGGCAAGGTGCTGCTCGTCACCGTGATGAACCCGGAGAAGAAGGACCACAACGAGGTCTACAAGGAGACCGCGCGGCTCTTCGACTGGGGGTTCCAGGCGGCCGGGAAGGTTCGGCCGGTGGGTGAGCTGGTGCCGCCGAAGAGCGCCGCGGGGGCGGGCGGCGAGCCGGGTGCGGACTCCTCCCCGGGGCAGGCGGGTGGCGCCGCGGGGGCCCACGGCACCTCGTCGAAGCCCGTGGCGGGCGCCGGCGGCGGCGGTGGCGGTGCGGGCGGTGCCGGGATCGCGCTGGGGATCGCCGCCGGGGTGCTGGCGCTGGGCGCCGCCGGGGGCTGGCTGGTCAACCGCCGTTGGCCACTGCCGGACCTGATGCGCCGTCGGAACCGTCCGTGAGCTCGGCCCGCTCGCTCGGCGTCGCCGTCCAGGCGGCGCAGTACAGCACGAGTTTGCAGGTGAGGTTGATCCACAGCAGCAGTGCGACCGGGACGCCGAAGGCGCCGTACATGCTCTTCGCCGCCACGCCCTGGAGGTAGCCGCTGAGGAGCAGCTTGAGCAGTTCGAAGCCGACGGCGCCGATCAGCGCGGCGTCCAGCAGCCGCCTGCGCGGCGGCTCCACGCCCGGCAGCAGGGTGAGGACGTAGAGCAGCACCAGGAAGTCGGCCAGGACGGCGACGGCGAACGCGGAGATCTGCAACAGCACGCTGCCCCAGCCCTGTTCCTCCAGCCCGAACCGCCGGGAGGTCCAGCCGACGGCCGCGGAGGCGAGGGCGGAGACGGCGATCGTGACCAGGAGGGCGCCGCCCAGCCCGAGGAGGATCCCACCGTCCTTGAGTCTGCTCAGGAAGAGGTTCTCCTCGGCGTCGGGCAGCTCCCAGACCGCACGCAGGCAGTCGCGGGTCTGTCCGACCCAGCCGATGCCGGTGAGCAGCAGCAGGGCGCCGGCGATACCGCCGACGGTGCCGGCGTTCTGCACCAGGGCGTTGACGTCGAGCTGGTCGGAGATGCCGGGGACCTGTTCGGCGATCTTGTTCTGGAGTTCCCGCTGCTGCTGCGTGCTGAGGGTGGCGGCGGCGATCGTGGCGGCCAGGGTGAGCAGCGGGAACAGCGCGACGAAGCTGACGAACGTCATCGCGGCGGCGAGCCGCGTCCACTTCACGCGGTCCAGGCGCTCGCAGGAGCGCCAGGCGTGCGTGGCCATCAGCCGCGTCGCCGGCGGACCGATGACGGGAAGGTTCCTCAGCCAGTCCATGATCCGACTGTGCCCGCTCGCCGTTCCCCTGAACACCGCGTTTCTCAACCGAAACGCCCATACCCGGACGCTACAGTCGTCCGTCGTGAAGGACGCCTTCGGTCTCCCCCGCTCCCTGCTCGTCCTCGGCGGCACGTCCGAGGTCGCGCTGGCCATCGCGCGCCGGCTCATCGCCCGCCGCACCCGCACGGTCTGGCTGGCGGGCCGCCCCTCACCCGCGCTGGAGGAGGCCGCCGCCCATCTGCGCCGCCTGGGGGCCGAGGCGCGCACCGTCGCCTTCGACGCCCTGGACGCCGGGTCCCACGCCGCCGTGCTCGGCAAGGTGTTCGCGGAGGGTCCCGTGGATCTGGTGCTGCTGGCCTTCGGCATCCCCGGGGACCAGGCGCGCGACGAGCGGGAGCCGGCGGGCGCGGTGCGGGTCGCGCAGACCAACTACACCGGAGCGGTGTCGGCGGGCCTGGTCACCGCCCAGGGGCTGCAGGCCCAGGGGCACGGCGCGCTGGTGGTGCTCTCCTCGGTCGCGGGCGAACGCGCCCGGCGGGCGGACTTCGTGTACGGCTCCAGCAAGGCGGGCCTGGACGCCTTCGCGCAGGGCCTGGGCGACGCGCTGCACGGCACCGGTGTGCACGTCATGGTCGTACGCCCCGGTTTCGTGCGCTCCCGCAAGACCGCCGGGCTCGACGCGCCGTTCGCGACGACGCCTGAGGAGGTGGCGCGGTCCGTCGAGCTCGGGCTACGGCGGCGCTCGGACACGGTGTGGGTGCCGGGCGCCCTGCGGCCGGTGATGGCGGTGCTGCGCCATCTGCCACGGGCGGTGTTCCGGCGGCTGCCGCTCTGAGGCGGCCGTGCCGGGCGGCAGCCGCTGACCGGCGGCGGGCGCTCCGGCACTGCCGACGTGGAGCCGAGGCGGTGTCGTCGGGTGCGCCGCGTCCGGTGTCAGCAGGCGGGCTGCGTGCCGCGGTCGCGCGGTTTGGACTGCGAAGGCACCACCGCACCGCCGAAGGCGAACTCCCGCAGCTTGCGCCACACTCCGTCGGCGCCCTGCTCGTAGAGGGCGAACCCGGTGCACGGCCACTGGGCCTCGTAGTCGGCGAGTTCCTCGAAGGCGCGGTCCATCGCCGCCTCGTCGATGCCGTGCGCCACCGTGACGTGCGGGTGGTAGGGAAACTGCAGTTCGCGGGCGACGGGCCCGGAGGCGTCGCGGACCTGCTTCTGCAGCCAGGCGCACGCCTCGGCGCCCTCGACGACCCGCACGTACACCACCGGCGACAGCGGGCGGAAGGTGCCGGTGCCGGACAGCTTCATCGGGAAGGGCCGCCCGGCGGCGGCCACCTCGGACAGGTGTGCCTCGATCGCCGGGAGACGGGCGGCGTCCACCTCGGTCGGCGGCAGCAGGGTGACGTGCGTGGGGATTCCGTGAGCCGCGGCATCGCCGAAGCCCTCGCGCCGCTGCTGGAGCAGGCTGCCGTGGGGCTCCGGGACCGCGATCGACACACCGATCGTTACGGTCCCCACGTCGTCTCCCTGTCGTCGTGCCGGTGTGGTTCTCAGCCGTTTCGTCGTGGCCGTCCGGCTATCGACTGTACGGCCACGGCCGTCCGGTGGGCAGGCGCGGCGGAAGTGATGTGCAGCGCTCTGCCCGGCGGCCGGTGTGTGCGGTGGTGCGCCTCAGTGCTTGGCGGGCAGGAAGCCCACCCGGTCGTACGCCCGGGCGAGGGTCTCCCCGGCGACCGCGCGCGCCTTCTCGGCGCCCTTGGCCAGGATCGAGTCGAGCGATTCGGGGTCGTCCAGGTACTGCCGGGTCCGCTCCCGGAACGGCGTCACGAACTCCACCATGACCTCGGCGAGGTCCGTCTTGAGCGCACCGTAGCCCTTGCCCTCGTACTTCGCCTCCAGTTCGGCGACGCCCGTCCCGGTGAGGGTGGAGTAGATGCCGAGGAGGTTGCTGACGCCGGGCTTGTTCTCGGGGTCGAAGCGGATGACGGTGTCGGTGTCGGTGACCGCGCTCCTGACCTTCTTGGCGGTGGTCTTCGGCTCGTCGAGGAGGTTGATGAGGCCCTTCGGCGTGGAGGCCGACTTGCTCATCTTGATGGCGGGATCCTGCAGGTCGTAGATCTTCGCCGTCTCCTTGAGGATGTACGGCCTCGGGACGGTGAAGGTCTGGCCGAAGCGGCCGTTGAAGCGCTCGGCGAGGTCGCGGGTGAGCTCGATGTGCTGGCGCTGGTCCTCGCCGACCGGCACCTCGTTGGCCTGGTAGAGCAGGATGTCGGCGACCTGGAGGATCGGGTAGGTGAACAGGCCGACGGACGCCCGGTCCGCACCCTGCCTGGCCGACTTGTCCTTGAACTGGGTCATGCGGCTGGCCTCGCCGAAGCCGGTGAGGCAGTTCATGACCCAGGCGAGCTCGGCGTGCTCGGGGACGTGGCTCTGGACGAAGAGCGTGCAGCGTTCCGGGTCGAGCCCGGCGGCCAGCAGCTGCGCGGCGGCGAGCCGGGTGTTGGCGCGCAGCTCCCCCGGGTCCTGCGGGACCGTGATCGCGTGCAGGTCGACGACCATGTAGAACGCGTCGTGGGTCTCCTGCAGGGCCACCCACTGGCGGACGGCGCCGAGGTAGTTGCCGAGGTGGAACGAGCCTGCGGTGGGCTGGATTCCGGAGAGCACACGGGGTCGATCAGAGGCCATGCACACCATTCTCTCATTGCGGGCCGCCCCTGCTGACGCGGAGGGACCGACCGCTCCGGCACGCCGAACGGCGGCCCGCGGTGGGGCGGGCCGCCGCGTGCGGGGCTCGGGTGCGCGCAGCCGCGCCGGGCGTGTCAGCCGAGGTCGATCTCCGGGTACAGCGGGAAGCCGGCGACCAGGTCCGTCGCCCGGTGGGAGATCTCGTCCGCGATCTTCGGGTCGAGCACGTGCTGCGCCTTGGACGGGGCGCCCTTGCTGGTGGTGCCCGGCTCGGTGGCCGTCAGGACGCGGTCGACGAGGCCGGCGACCTCGTCCATCTCGGCCGTGCCCAGGCCCCGGGTGGTCAGCGCGGGCGTGCCGACGCGGATGCCGGAGGTGTACCAGGCGCCGTTCGGGTCGGCCGGGATCGCGTTGCGGTTGGTGACGATGCCCGACTCCAGCAGCGCGGCCTCGGCCTGGCGGCCGGTGAGGCCGTAGGAGGAGGTGACGTCGATCAGGTTGAGGTGGTTGTCCGTGCCGCCGGTCACCAGGGTCGCGCCGCGGCGCATCAGGCCCTCGGCCAGGGCGCGCGCGTTGTCGACGATGCGCTGGGCGTAGTCCTGGAAGGACGGCTGCCGGGCCTCGGCGAGCGCCACGGCCTTGGCGGCCATGACGTGCGGGAGGGGGCCGCCCAGGACCATCGGGCAGCCGCGGTCCACCTGGTCCTTGAGGGAGTCGTCGCACAGCACCATGCCGCCGCGCGGGCCGCGCAGCGACTTGTGGGTGGTGGTCGTCACGATCTGGGCGTGCGGGACCGGGTCGAAGTCACCGGTGAGGACCTTGCCGGCGACCAGGCCCGCGAAGTGGGCCATGTCGACCATGAGCGTGGCGCCGACCTCGTCGGCGATCTCGCGCATGATCCGGAAGTTCACCAGGCGCGGGTACGCCGAGTATCCCGCCACGATGATCAGCGGCTTGAACGCGCGGGCGGACGTGCGCAGCGCCTCGTAGTCGATCAGGCCCGTGGCGGGGTCGGTGCCGTAGGAGCGCTGGTCGAACATCTTGCCGGAGATGTTCGGCCGGAAGCCGTGGGTGAGGTGACCGCCGGCGTCCAGGGACATGCCGAGCATGCGCTGGTTGCCGAAGGCCTGGCGCAGTTCGGCCCAGTCCTCGTCGGAGAGGTCGTTGACCTGGCGGACGCCCGCCTTCTCCAGGGCGGGCAGCTCGACGCGCTGGGCGAGCACGGCCCAGAAGGCGACGAGGTTGGCGTCGATGCCGGAGTGCGGCTGGACGTAGGCGTGGCGGGCGCCGAAGAGCTCCCTGGCGTGCTCGGCGGCCAGCGACTCGACGGTGTCGACGTTGCGGCAGCCGGCGTAGAAGCGGCGGCCGACGGTGCCCTCGGCGTACTTGTCGCTGAACCAGTTGCCCATCGCCAGCAGCGTCGCCGGGGAGGCGTAGTTCTCCGAGGCGATCAGCTTGAGCATCTCGCGCTGGTCGGCGACCTCCTGGCCGATGGCGTCGGCGACGCGCGGCTCGACGGCGCGGATCACGTCCAGGGCGGCGCGGAAGGCGGTGGACTCGGTGGAGAGGGGCTGCTCTGGCATGGGGACCTCCGGACGGCGTGCGGTCGGCGTTCACGGTTGGCCCAGGCGCACGGCACACGATCGCTCAGCTGAAGGCCGCTCCCCGATGGTCGGTCCCATCCCAGCGCGCCAGTCACGGCCCGCGGCCAGACTACCGGGCGGTCCGCGCGGGGAGCGTCCCCGTCCACCATGCGGGCGAGGACGCGGGAGCACGGACAGCCCTCAGAGGATCACATGCGGCAGGAAGCGGGCGTACCCGTCGGTGACCAGGCCCGAGGACTCCCGGATGCCGAGGCCGGCGGACTCGCCGTCCACGATCCAGGCGCCGAGGACGACGTGGTTGCCGTCGAACGCGGGCAGCGGCGCCAGCTCCTGGTAGCAGCAGGGCTCCTCCCGGACGTCCGGGTCCGAGCCGGGACCGTGGAGCGACACGCCCTCGCCCTCCCGGCCGAGCAGCGGCTTGGCCGCCCAGCCGGTGGTGGCCGCCAGCTCGCGGGGGCCGTCCAGGTAGGCGGGCAGGAGGTTCGGGTGGCCCGGGTACAGCTCCCACAGGATCGCCAGCAGCGCCTTGTTGCTGAGCAGCATCTTCCAGGCGGGCTCGATCCACAGGGTGGAACCGGTGCCGCCGCCGTGGTCCAGGGTGTCGAGGACGTGGTCGCCGAAGCGGTCGGTGGTCAGCCACTCCCACGGGTAGAGCTTGAAGCAGCTCCGGATGAAGCGGAGCTTGTTGTCGACGAAACGGCCGGACAGCGGGTCCCAGCCGATCTCCTCCATGGAGATCCAGTCGGTCTCGAGGCCCGCCTGGTCGGCCGTCTCCTTCAGATAGGCGACCGTCATCAGGTCCTCGCCGAGTTCGTCGGCGGAGGAGTGCGCGAAGTACAGGGGGCTGCCGGGCGGCAGGAGGGCGGCCTGCTTCCGCCAGGCGGCGACGAGGCGGTCGTGCAGGGAGTTCCACTGGTCGGCGCCGGGGAACCGTTCCTCCATCCAGAACCACTGGGGTGAGGCCGCCTCCACCAGGGAGGTGGGGGTGTCGGCGTTGTACTCCAGCAACTTCGCCGGGCCCGAGCCGTCGTGGCGCAGGTCGAAACGGCCGTAGACGGACGGCAGCCGGTCGCGCCGGCGCCACGCCTCGCCGACCGCCTCGGCGATCCGCGGGTCGGTGATGCCGAGGTCCGCGAAGCGGTCGTGGGCGACGATGTGCTCCGCCGCCGCCAGGCACATGCGGTGCAGTTCCTCGACGACGTCCTCCAGCGCCTCGACCTCCGCGAGCGTGAAGGCGTAGTAGGCGCTCTCGTCCCAGTAGGGCAGCCAGGCGTCGTCGGGGACGGGGGCGCCTGCCGCGCGAGCGGCCTCGAGCGCCGGGGGAAGCGTCAGCGGGTAGATGAGCCCCTGGGACTCGACGGTCTGCTGCCAGCCGGGACGGGGGGCGATCGTACGGCGTTCCATGCCAGAAGGTCCCTCAGCCGCCGGAGCCCTTGCCGCCGCCGAAGCCGCCGCGGTCGACGCCGTGTCCGGAGCCGCCGCCCGAACCGCCCGAGCCCTTGCGGGGCTTGCTGAACGAGCCGCCGTCGATCCAGCCGCCCTTCCTCTTGCCGCCGTAGTACCAGAAGGTGTGGCCGGACGTCGTGGCGGACTTGCAGTTCTTGTCGGAGACGACCTTGTAGCCCCTGGCCGCCGTGTAGCTGTCCCGGTCGACGCACCGCTTGTCGGGGTCGGAGGAGCAGGCGGTGAGTGCCGCGGCGAGCAGTCCCATGCCGCCCAGTACCACCGTGCCCGAGCGCAGTTGCCGGCGTGCGTCCGCCATGTCCGTTCCCCCGTTGTCCGTTGGCCGGTTGCCACCGCCAGGTTAGAGAGCGCGTGCGGCGCCCGTACAGGCGGCCCGCCCTTTCCGGCCCGCGCGGGGCGCTCGCCGCCGGGCCGGGGACTCGCCCCGTACGGCCGGCCCGGTACGCCGGCCTCGGTCACGGCAGAACCCGGCACAGGGCGTCCAGGGCGCCGGGCCAGGCATGGTCCGGGGGTGTGCCGTAGCCGACGACCAGTGCGTCCAGCGGGTCGGTGACGGCGTCCGGGTGGCGGAAACGGGAGAGGCCGTGCAGGGCGAGACCCTGCCAGGAGGCCGCCCGCACGACGCTCTGCTCGCTGCCGGCCGGCAGGCGCAGAACGGCGTGCAGGCCGGCTGCGATGCCGGTGGCGTGCACGGCGGGGGCGCGCGCCGCGAGGGCGGCGACGAGGGCGTCCCGGCGCCGGCGGTAGCGCAGCCGGCACGCGCGGACGTGGTGGTCGTGGGCGCCCGAGGTCATGAACTCGGCCAGGGTCAGCTGGTCCAGCACTCCGCAGGTCTCGGTGCCGCCCTTGGCCGCGGCGGCCTCCTCGGCGAACGCGGGCGGCAGCGCCATCCAGGCCAGGCGGAGCCCGGGGGCGAGGGACTTGCTCGCCGTGCCCAGGTACACCACCCGGTCGGGGTCCAGGCCCTGCAGGGCCCCGACCGGCTGGCGGTCGTAGCGGAACTCGCCGTCGTAGTCGTCCTCCAGGACCAGGCCGCCGGTCCGCCGGGCCCAGTCCACGACGGCCGCGCGCCGGCCGGGGTGCAGGGGCACGCCCATCGGGAACTGGTGCGCCGGGGTGAGCAGGACGGCGTCGGCGTCGTCCAGCGCGCGCGTGTCCGTGCCGAGTTCGTCGAACGGCAGCGGCCGGACGCGCATCCCGGCCTCGGTGAGCAGCCGCCAGTGGATGTCCAGGCCGTAGGACTCGACGGCGACCGTGCGGACACCGCGCGCCCGCAGCGCCGCGCCGAGGATCCGCAGCCCGTGCACGAAGCCCGCGCACACCAGCACCCGCTCGGGATCGGTGCGCACGCCCCGCACCCGGGCCAGGTGGCCGGCGAGGACCGTGCGCAGCTCCGGATGGCCGCGCGGGTCGCCGTAGCCGAGGGCGGTGTGGGGGGCGGCGGCGAGGGCCCGGCGGGCCGCCCGCAGCCATGCGGCGCGGGGGAAGGAGGCGAGGTCCGGGGTACCGGGCAGGAGGTCGTGGACGGGGCGCGGCCGTTCACGGCGCGGGGGTGCCGCGCCGGCGGGCGGGGCCGCCGCGCTCCCCCGCTGCCCCGGTGGCGGAGCGGGCACCCGTGCCGCCACCCGGGTGCCCGAGCCCTGGCGGGCGGTCAGCCAGCCCTCGGCGACCAGGTCGGCGTACGCCTCGGCGACCGTGTTGCGGGCCAGCCCCAGATCGGCGGCGAGGGAGCGGGAGGAGGGCAGTCGGGTGCCGGGGGCCAGGCGGCCGGTGCGGACGGCGTCGCGCAGGGCGTCGGTCAGGCCTCGCCGCACGCCCGGACTCGCGGGTTCCAGATGCAGGTCCACTCCGTAAGTGGCCCATGATTCCGCCATGGGAATGGACCGTACTCCTGGGCTGCCCGACTTCTAGGGTCGCGGTATGACGACCATGGAGCAGGGCACCGAGCCCGTGGAGTACGCACCCGAGCACACCCCCCGCACGCGCTGGACGCAGCACGCGCCCGAGGTCTACAAGGCGATGGTCCGGCTCGACGCCGCCGCGGGGCAGGGCCTCGACGCCAGGCTGCGCGAGCTGGTCAAGATCCGCGCCTCCCAGCTCAACCACTGCGCGTTCTGCCTCGACATGCACACCAAGGACGCCCTCGCGGCCGGTGAGAGCGTCGAGCGGATCGTCCAGCTCAGCGCCTGGGAGGAGTCTCGGCACTTCTACACCGCCAGGGAGCTGGCCGCCCTGGAGCTGACCGAGGCGGTGACAGTCCTCGGCGACGGCTTCGTGCCGGACGAGGTGTACGACCGGGCCGCCGAGCACTTCGACGAGGCCGGGCTGGCGCAGCTGATCGCCGCGATCGCCGTCATCAACGCCTGGAACCGGTTCGGGGTGGCCACCCGGATGGTGCCGGGCCACTACGAGCCGGGGCGGCACAGGTGACCACCGCGGCGACGCGGGCGGGCCGGCTGGACCGCGAGGCCCCGCCGGCCCGGCCCGCCCGGCCCCCGCGGAGCCGACCGTGACGCGCGGCGGCGGGTTCGGCCACGCCGGCCCGGTTCCGGGCCCGCCGCGCCAGCCGTGACGCGCGCCTCCGGGCCCGCCCCCGCCGGCATGGGGCCGGGCCCGGGCATTCGTGCCGGGGCCCGGCCCTGATTCCGACCCGAACCCCGGCGCCCGGACCGGGACCCGCCCCAGCCCCGGGACCCCACCGCACCCGCCCGGGGTTCGGGTCGAACCCCGGTACCCCGCGGCCTCCGCCGGCCTCAGGGGGCGGGCTCCGGAGCCGGCGCGCGGGCGGCAGCCGTCAGGGCAGCCACTGCCGCCAGGTGGACTCGTGGCCGTCCACCCACTTCTTCGCCGCCTCGGCCGGGGTGAGCTTCTGGTCGGCGATCATCAGGGAGACGGCGTTCTGGTCCTCGGTCGTCCAGCGGAACTTCTTCAGGAAGGCGGCCGCCTTGCCGCCGGACCTCGCGAAGTCCGCGTTGAGGTACTTGCGCAGCGGGGTGTGCGGATAGGCGCAGGCGACCTTCGCCGCGTCCGCGTCGCAGCCCTCCCGGTACGCGGGCAGCCTCACCTCCGTCATGGGCACCTTCTCGAACAGCCACTGCGGCGCGTACCAGTACGTCAGGAAGGGTTTCTTCTCCTTGGCGAACTGGCGGATCTGCGTGATCTGGGCGGCCTCCGAACCGGCGAAGACCACCTGGTAGTCCAGCTTCAGGTTCCGCACCAGCGCCTTGTCGTTGGTGACGTAGGACGGGGAGCCGTCCAGCAGCTGGCCCTTGCCGCCGCTCTCCGGGGTGCGGAAGAGGGAGGCGTACCTGTCCAGGTTCCTCCAGTCGGTGATGTCCGGGTGCTGCCGGGCGAGGTAGGCCGGGACGTACCAGCCGATGTGGCCGGTCACACCGAGCTCGCCGCCGCGCGCGATCGTCCCCTTGTCGTCGACGTAGCGCTTCTCCTGCTCCGGGTGGCCCCAGTCCTCCAGGATGGCGTCGACCCGGCCCTGGCTGAGGGCGTCCCAGGCGGGCACCTCGTCGACCTGGACGGTGTCGACGCGGTACCCCAGCTCGTGCTCCAGCAGGTACTGGGCGACGGCCACGTTGGCCTGGGCGCCGACCCAGGACTGCACGGACAGGGTCACCGTCCGGGAGCCGCGCGCGTTGGCGAACGGCGAGGCCTGCTGGGTCATGTCGGCGGCGCCGCAGCCGGTGAGCAGCGACAGGGCCGCCGCCGCGGAGGCGGCCAGGGCCGTCCTGCGCTTGAGCCTCATGTCATGCTCCCTTCCGCACGCGGCGTTCGGTCGGCTGGGTGACCCGGTCGAGCGTCAGGCCGAGGCAGACGATGGCGATGCCGGCCACCAGACCGGTCGCCAGGTCGCCCTGCGCGAGGCCGAAGACGGCGTCGTAGCCGAGCGCGCCGCCGCCGACCAGGCCCCCGATGATGACGACGGCGAGGACGAGCACCACGCCCTGGTTGACCGCGAGCAGCAGTGCCGGACGGGCCAGCGGCAGCTGCACCTGGCGGAGCTGCTGGCCGCTGGTCGCGCCGAGCGAGCGGGCCGACTCCATGGCCGCCGCGTCGACCTGGCGCAGTCCCTGCGCGGTGATGCGGACGACCGCGGGCAGCGCGTACACGACGGCCGCGGCGACGGCGGGGGCGCGGCCCACGCCGAACAGCGCGACGACCGGGATCAGGTACACGAACTGCGGCATCGTCTGGAACACGTCGAGGACCGGGCGCAGCAGCCGTTCGACGCGGTCGCTGCGGGCGGCCGCGACACCGGCCGCGACCCCGGCGACGAGGGTGACGGCCACGGCCGCGAGCACCTGGGAGAGCGTGTCCAGGGACGGCTTCCACACGCCGAGGACGCCGGTCGCGGCCATGGCGAGGGTGGCGGTCAGCGTGGTGCGCCAGGTGCCGATCAGCCAGGCGAGGCCGGCGACGATCAGCAGCACGGACCACCACGGCAGCCACTGCAGGCCGTCGCGCACCGGGTCCAGGACCCAGGTGGTGAAGCGGCCCGCCCAGTCGGCGGTGCCGCCGACGTAGGGGACGCCGGAGTAGAGGTGGTCGGTCATCCAGCCGACGGCGCGGTCGACCGGTTCGGCGATGGGCACGGTCGAGCCCTCGGGCCAGTCGAGCAGGCCCACCGCCCGTGCGGCCAGGGCCACGGCGACCGTGACGCCGGCCGCGACGGCCCACCGGGTGCGGGCGTGGCCCGGGCCCTCGTGCCCGAGGCGCTCCCCGGCGGCGGCCGTGACCCGGTCCAGGACGACGGCCAGCAGCACGATCGGGATGCCGGCCGCCAGGGCCGCGCCCACGTCGACCGACGCGAGCGCCTGGTAGACGCGGTCGCCGAGGCCGCCGGCGCCGATCACGGAGGCGATGACCGCCATGGACAGCGCCATCATGATCGTCTGGTTGAGGCCCAGTAGGAGTTCCCTGCGGGCCAGCGGGATGCGGGCGGTCAGCAGGCGCTGGCGCGCGGTGGCGCCGAGCGAGTCGACCGCCTCCAGCACCTCCTGGTCGGCGCCGCGCAGGCCCAGGGCCGTCAGACGGGCCATGGGCGGGGCGGCGTAGACGACGGTGGCGAGGACGGCCGCGGGCACGCCGATGCCGAAGACCAGCACGACGGGCAGCAGGTACGCGAACGCGGGGAGGACCTGCATGGTGTCCAGCACCGGACGCAGCGCGCGGTCCATGCGGTCGGACAGGCCGGCCGCGAGTCCGAGCAGCGCGCCGACGGCGACGGACGCGAGCACCGCCACCACCATCAGGGCGAGCGTCTGCATGGTCGGCACCCACATGCCCAGCAGGCCGCAGGCGAGGAACGCGGCGGCGGTGCCGAGGGCGAGGCGGACGCCCGCCGCACGCCAGGCCACCAGGGCGGCCCCGGCCGTGACGCCCGCCCAGCCGGCGGCGAGGAGGGTGAGGTAGACGGCGCGGACCGAGACGACCACCGCGTTGCTGATGTGGCCGAAGAAGTACAGGAACAGCGGGTGGCTGTCGCGGTTGTCGACGATCCAGTCGCTGGCGTCGCCGAGCGGGCCGGACAGGTCGACCGTGAGCGCGTGCGGCCAGCTCCCGCTCGCCCAGCGGGCGTGCGCGGGCGGCACCAGGACCGCCGCGAGGACGGCGAGGACCAGCAGTTTGCGCACGGCGGGGCGGCGGAGGAGACCGGGCAGCGCGGCGCGCGGGGCGAAGGCGGTGAGCGCGGCCATCAGACCGTCTCCCCGGGCCGCTCCGTTCCCGCCACGACGCCGAGAAGGCACTCGTGGTCGACGACGCCCAGACAGCGTCCCTGGTCCACCACCCGGGCGGCCTCGCCGCTGCGGGCCACCGCCTCGATCGCCTCCGCCACGGTCGCCTCCGGGGCGAGGGCGGGACCGGTGTCGGTGTGGTCCGCGGACGAGAGGGGGCGCATGGCGCTGCGCACCGTCATGACCTGCTCGCGCGGCACGTCGCGGACGAACTCGCGGACGTAGTCGTCGGCCGGGGAGCCGACGATCTCCTCGGGGGTGCCGAGCTGGACGATGCGGCCGTCGCGCATGAGGGCGATGCGGTCGCCCAGCTTGAGGGCCTCGCTCAGGTCGTGGGTGATGAAGACCATCGTGCGGCCCTCCTCCCGGTGCAGCCGGACCACCTCCTCCTGCATGTCGCGCCGGATCAGCGGGTCGAGCGCGCTGAACGGCTCGTCGAACAGCAGCACTTCGGGGTCCACGGCCAGCGCCCTGGCGAGGCCCACGCGCTGCCGCTGGCCGCCGGAGAGCTGACCCGGGCGGCGCTGCTCCATGCCCTCCAGACCGACCTTCGCGACGAACCGGGCCGCCTTCTCACGGCGTTCGGCCCGGCCCATGCCCTGGATCTCCAGGCCGTAGGCGACGTTGTCGAGGACGGTGCGGTGCGGCAGCAGGCCGAAGTGCTGGAAGACCATGGCGGCGCGGTGCCGGCGCAGGGAGCGCAGCGCGGCCCTGTCCATGGCGCGGACGTCCTCGCCGTCGATCGCGATGGTGCCGGCCGTCGGCTCGACGAGCCGGGTCAGGCAGCGCACCAGCGTCGACTTGCCGGAACCGGACAGGCCCATGACGACGAAGACCTCGCCCCTGCGCACGTCGAAGCCGACGTCGCGGACCGCGGCGGTGCAGCCGGTGCGTTCGCGCAGCTCGGCGGGGGTCAGGCCGGCCAGTTCGGGGTCGGCGGGGATCCGGTCCGGCTTGGGGCCGAACACCTTCCACAGGCCGTCGACGGCGAAGACGGGGGCGTCGTCGTCGGCCGCGGTGGTGGGAGGCTTGCGAGTGGGAACCGTGAGAGCCATCAGCTCTCACCTCCGATCAGGTCGGCGGCCTTCTCACCGACCATGAGCACCCCGATCATCGGGTTGACGGCGGTCATGGTCGGGAAGACGGACGCGTCGGCGATGCGGATGCCGTCCAGGCCGCGGATGCGCAGCGCGGGATCGACGACCGCGAGTTCGTCGTCGGCGGCGCCCATCCTGCAGGTGCCCGCCGGGTGGTACACGGTGTGCGCGACCCTGCGCGCGTACTCGCTCAGCTCCTCGTCCCCGGTGACGTCCGGGCCGGGGCACACCTCGCGCTTGAGCCAGCCGGCCAGCGGCTGGGTCCTGGCGATCTCACGGGCGATACGGATGCCGTCCACGAGGGTGCGGCCGTCGTAGTCGTCCTCGTCGGTGAAGTAGCGGAAGTCCAGGGCCGGCTTCACGGACGGGTCGGCGCTGGTGAGGCTCAGCCGGCCGCGGCTCTTCGGCTTGGGGATGTTCGGGGTCATCGACACGCCGAACTCCGGCCGCTCGTAGCCCAGTCGCTCCGGATTGTCGGTGAACGGGATCTGGTAGAAGTGGAACATCAGGTCCGGGCCCGGGTGGCCTGGGTCGCGGCGCACGAACAGGCCCGCGTCGGAGTCCATCGCGGAGTTCTCCGGGATGGGGCCGTCGGTCTCCCACACGATGACCGACTCGGGGTGGTCGAGCAGGTTCTCGCCGACGCCGGGCAGGTCGTGCGCGACGGGGATGCCGAGCGCCTCCAGGTCCGCCTTCGGTCCGATGCCGGAGTGCAGCAGCAGACGGGGCGAGTCGACCGCGCCGGCGCACAGCACGACCTCGCGGCGGGCGCGGACGAGGAGTTCCTCGCCGTCCTTGGTGCGCACGTGCACGCCCTCGGCGCGGGTGCCGTCGAGCCGGAGCCGGTACGCCCAGGTCTCCAGCATGATGGTCAGGTTGGGCCGCTCGTCCATCACCGGGTGCAGGTACGCCACCGACGCGGAGGAGCGCTTGTTGTCCTCCGGGTGGTAGGCGAGGTCGAAGAAGCCGACGCCCTCGGTGAACGGTTTCTTGTTGAACCCCTCGATCCGCGGGACGCCGAGCGCCTCCTGGGCCGCGTCGACGAAGTCGCGGGCGATGGCGTTCCGGTCCTTCTCGTCGACCGGGACGATGTTGTTCCTCAGCCGGGCGTAGTACGCCTCCATCGGGACCGCGCCCCAGCCCTCGGCGCCGGCGGCCTCCCACTCGTCCCAGTCGGACGGCAGCGGCTTGAAGGCGATGAGGGTGTTGTGGGAGGAGCAGCCGCCGAGGACCCGGGCCCGGCTGTGCCGGATGTGCGAGTTGCCGCGCGGCTGCTCGGTGGTCGGGTAGTCGTAGTCCAGCTCGCCGCCGAGCAGGCCCATCCAGCGGCGCAGGGTGAGCACGTCCTCACGGCCGACGTCGCTGGGGCCGCCCTCGATCACGGCGACGGTGACGTCCGGGTTCTCCGTCAGACGGGAGGCGATGACGGAGCCTGCGGTGCCGCCGCCGATCACGACGTAGTCGTACACGTGGAGTTTGTCGGGCATGGGGGGTTGGTACTCCGGGGGTCGGGAGTCGGGAGGACTCTGGCGGAGGAGCGGGACGAGGCCGTGACGGCGGGCGGCCGCGGGCAGCCGGACGGGTGGCCGGCTCAGCCCGCGAACCACCGCACCGGCGCGGGCGCGAGGTTCTGGTAGACGTGTTTGCTCTCGCGGTACTCGGCGAGCCCGGCCGGGCCCAGTTCGCGGCCGACGCCGCTCTTTCCGAAGCCGCCCCACTCCGCCTGCGGCAGGTAGGGGTGGAAGTCGTTGATCCAGACGGTGCCGTGGCGCAGCCGGCCGGCGACACGCCGGGCGCGGCCGGCGTCGGCGGTCCACACGCCACCCGCGAGGCCGTACTCGGTGTCGTTGGCGAGCGCGACCGCCTCGTCCTCGGTGCGGAACGTCTCGACGGTGAGCACCGGGCCGAAGACCTCCTCGCGGACGGCCTTCATCTCGCGGTGGCAGTGGTCGAGGACGGTCGGCTCGTAGAAGTAGCCGGCGGCGGGCCGCTCGGGCGACGGCTCGGGCCGCCTGCCGCCGGTGCGCAGCACGGCTCCCTCGGCGAGCGCGGAGGCGACGTACGCCTCGACCTTGGCGCGGTGCTGCTCGGAGACGAGCGGACCGCACTCGACACCGGCCTCGGTGCCGCGGCCCAGGCGGATCCGCGCGGCGCGGCGGGTCAGCTCGGCGACGAAGCGGTCCCGGACCGGCTCCTCGACGATGAGCCGGGCACCGGCGGAGCAGACCTGGCCGCTGTGGATGAAGGCCGCGTTGAGGGCCTGGTCGACGGCGGTGTCGAAGCCCTCGTCGGTGGCCAGGGCGTCGGCGAACACGACGTTGGGATTCTTGCCGCCGAGTTCGAGGGCGACCTTCTTCACTCCCGGCGCGGCCGCCTGCGCCACCTTGGTGCCGCTGGCCAGGCCACCGGTGAAGGAGACGAGGTCGACGTCGGGGTGCTCGGCGAGCCGGGCGCCGACCGTGTGGCCGGGGCCGGTGACGATGTTGGCGACGCCCGCCGGCAGACCGGCCTCGACGAGCAGGTCGATCAGGGCGACGGTCGTCAGCGGGGTGATCTCGCTCGGCTTGACGACGAAGGTGTTGCCGGCCGCGAGGGCGGGCGCGATCTTCCAGCTCGCCTGGAGCAGCGGGTAGTTCCAGGGGGTGATCAGCGCGCAGACGCCGACGGGCTCGTGCACGACGACGCTGTGGATGTCGGGCGAGCCGGCGTCCACGACCCGGCCGGGCGCCTCGGCGGCCACCAGGCCGGCGAAGTAGCGGAAGGCGTCGGCGACGCAGTCGACGTCGACGCGGCCCTCCTCGACGGTCTTGCCCGCGTCCCGGCTCTCCAGCAGACCGAGCCGCTCACGGTCGCGCACCAGGAGGTCGGCGACCCGGTGCAGCAGGGCCGCGCGCTCGGCGACGGGCGTGCGCGGCCAGGCGCCCGCACCACCGTCGAACGCCTGCCGGGCGGCCTCCACCGCCAGGTCGGCGTCCTTCTCGTCGCCCTCGGCGACCACGGCGAACGGGGTCGCGTCCGCCGGGTCGAGGACGTCGCGCGTGGCGCCGGACGCCGCTTCCCGCCACTCCCCTCCCGCGTGGATCGAGTCGCGCCCCCTGAGTTTCGTACTGTCCGCCATGACCGGTTTTGCCTTCCGTTCCTGCTCCGTCACCGCGGTCTGCCCGGGTGCCGGCCCGGGAGTGGGCCCCAGGGATTCGGGCACCTGCCCTCCTCGGCGCGTCCCATGCGCCCGGGGAGCCGGAAGTGGCACGGCTCACGGAAGGCAGGGGACGAAGGGCGGCAAAGAGGCCGGCCGGGCGCCCCTCACTCCGAGCAGGGGGCGCCGGCCGGGCAGAACCAGTTCAGCGCCGTGTCGACGACCTGCCGCTCGTCGTCCCGGCCGTCGTCGTCCGGGCCGTAGGAGGCGATCGCGTAGAGCTTGCCGTCGGCGGCCTGGAAGCGCTCGTCGACGACGTGCCAGGTGCCGATGTCCGGCTCGCCCTTCAGGGCCGTGGCGAGGTACTCCAGCCGCGAGCCGGTGAAGTCGGCGCTGTCCAGGTTCTGCAGGGAGAGCTGCCGGAACCCCTCGGGTTTCGGCACCTCGTCGGACAGGTACAGGCGGAACGACTCGTCCGGCGTGGGCTCCGCCACCTCGTACACCTGCAGCCGCCGGGTGCCGGTGGCGTCGCGGTAGTTGACGATGTCCATGCCGTACTGGGCGCCGACGGTCGTCCGCTCCTGCTGCCAGCCCTCGGGCAGGGCGATGCGGAAGCCCGCCGGGTCGTCGTACACCGTGGACCCGGCCGGCGGCTCCGCGGCCGACGTGGACGGGGACGGCGTGGGGGCGGGGGACTCGCCGTTCGTGGTGGGCGCCTGCCGGGCGGTCGTGGACGTGCCGCCCGCCGTGGCGGGGCCCTCGCGGTCGTCGGAGGTGCCGCCGAAACCGAGCGTCACCACCAGGCTGACGGCCACCCCGACCGCGGCGGCCGCGGCGATCACCGCCACCAGCGTCCGGCGGCTGTGCCCCTCGGTCTGCGCCGGGGCGGACGGCGGCACCGCCGGGGGCCAGGTGTCGGCCGGGTGGGACGACGGGGCGGTCGGGGGCCACGTGCCCTCGGCCGGCACGGACGGCGCACCCGCAGGGGGCCACGTGCCCTCGGCCGGAAGGGGCGGCAGGGCGGCGGGAGCGAAGCCGCCGGAGGCCGGCGCGGACGGTGGGACCGCCGGGGGCACGTCCTCGCCGGACGGCGGCCACCGCGGAGCCGGCACATCCGTGCCCGTCGCCGCGTTCGTGCCCGTCACCGCGTCCGGGTCGCCGACGGCGCCGGGCGGCGCGGCCGGCGCGTGCCCCGGCCGCGCGGGCGGCGGCGCCGTCACCTGCGGTGCGCTCCGCGCGCCGTCCTCCCAGCGCTGGGTCTCCTCGTTCCAGAACCGTCCGCCCCCGTCGGCCACGGCGCCCTCCCCTTTCACCAACCCCGGCTCAGCGCTGTCGCCGAGTCCGTCTCACAGCCCCAGCAGACCGGCCACGGCTCCGGCCGACGCGAACAGGTTCAGCACCGACTGGGCGTCCGTCAGCACCTCGCGCAGCCGCTGCCGCCTGGTGTCGCCCGCCGTTCCGGTGCGGGTGATCTCGCCCTCGGTGTCGGCCAGCGCCTCGTCCAGCGCCCGGGTCTCGTCGCTGGCGTTCAGGCGGGCCAGGTCGGCGCGCAGCTCGCGCACCGCCCGCAGCAGCGCCTCGGCGGACTCGTCGCGCGGGGCGGCGTAGCGGTTCTCGGACCGCGCCCCCTTGCCGATGGCGAGGCTGCTGTGCGAGACGTTGCTGATGTTGACGGACGGCTCATCCGTGGTCATCGGGGCCGGATCCCTTCTGCGGCACGGAGCCGCCCATGGTCGTCGAGGCCGAGGCGTGCTCACCCAGGGCGATGCTGCTGCCCTCCACGTGGCTGATGTGCACGCCGCCGTTGCTGATGTTGTTGATCTGCTGCACGAACTCGCCGGTCTGGTAGCCGGACTCGGACAGTGCCGCCCGCACGCCGTTCGCCACGCGGTCCTGGATGCTCCTCAGGTAGCGCTCGATGTCCATGCCCTGGAACAGCGAGCGGGAGGACGCCGAGCCCAGCTCCCGGACCGACACGGCCGGCCCGTCCGGCAGCGCGTTCGCGTAGCCGCCGGTCAGCAGGCGCCACCCGTACCACAGCCCCTTGCCCAGGGCGACCAGGGAACGGGCCGCCGAGGAGGGCACCAGCGGCACGGCCCAGGCCGCCTTGCCCAGCAGGTTGTTGTGCCGGAAGCGGTGCGCGGTGCGGTCGGTCTCCTTGAAGTCCTCCCGCACCGGCAGCAGCACGTGCGGGGCGACCTCCAGCATCAGCATGCGGCCCTGCGTGTGGATGCGCACGAAGACGGTGACGACCAGCTCCTCCTCCCAGCCGCCGACACGGATGCGCAGGAAGTGGCGCCGCTTCTCGCCGCCCTCCTCGACCGCGCGCGCCCGGTGCTCCTCGAACGCCGCCCGGTCGTACGGGGCGTCGACGCGCCGCAGCAGGCCCTCGGCCGGCAGGAACACGCACTCGTCGATCTCCAGCCGCCGCAGCCGGTCGCGGACGGTGTAACCGGCGTACTCGGAGGGCAGCCTCAGCTGCTCCAGCAGGGGCCGGATCTTCTCCAGGACCGCCCGGTTGCTGATCGGCAGCTGCTCCTTGCGCAGAGGGTCCGGCTTGAGCTCGACGGGGAGCACCCAGGTGTCGTGGGCGTCACCGGCCCCGCAGAACGGGCGCAGCTCGTGGTACATGATCAGCGGTGCGTGCTGCTCGGCCCTGATCCGGTCCTTCAGCCGCTGGAACCGCGCGCCCTCGCCGCGCTCGGCGGGGTCGCCCGCGGCGTCCGGGAAGCGCTGCGGGGACAGCTCGGCCGCCAGCGCCCGGGCGAACTGGTTCCGCTGGGCGGCCACGCACACCGCGAGCAGCGCGAACAGCGCGATGGTGGCCCAGGCCTGCCAGGGCTTGATCAAGTCACCCAGCCCGGAGCCCGGGAGGAGCACGTCGTTCGCGCTCGGCTCGCCGTAGCCGTAGGGGTCGGCGCCGTAGGAGTGCGAGTCGCCGTCGGAGCCGCCGAACGCGGAGGTCAGCGTGGCGAACAGCAGGTACAGGAACATGATCCGGCCCCACCAGCGGACCAGGAAGGCGGGGACCCGGCGGTACAGGGGCGGCCGCTCCTCCCGGCCCCGGATCCACGCCGCGAAGGCGAGGTACAGGCTGGGCACCACGAACAAGGCCAGCCATCCGCCGGTCAGGGCCGCGCCCACCACCCACAGCCCCAGGATCAGACCGGCCCACAGCAGTTCCCGCCGCCGGGCCCGCAACGCGTGCGCGAGGACCCGCGCCGCGTCGAGCCCGAGTGAGGGGGCCACGAACCGCTGCTCGTTGAGGTGCAGTTCCTCGATGACCCGGTCGCGGTAACCGGAATCCGAGTACGTGCCCGCGCACAGCAGCCGGGTGGCCTCACTGGCGTGCGGCGGTGTGGCGGGCAGGTCCAGTGGTGCCGCGGTGGCTGCGGCCTGCGGTTGCTGCGGCACGTACGCGGTGCTCACGCGAATCCCCCGATGCGTGTGAAAGAACCCCGAGGACGCCCAGGACGCCGAAGACGGCCAGGACACCGAGGACGCCGGGACGGGGAGTTGATGACGCATCAGCATAGAGGGACGCGGGTGGCGGGGAAAGCGGAACGTCAACACCGCAGGCCCCGCTCCGGTGGGACCGGAGCGGGGCCTGCGCGGGGTCACGACGGGCGGCGGACCGCCCGGGCGGCCGGTGCCCGGTGGGGTCAGATGAGGCCGAGGCCGCGGACCGCCTCGCGCTCCTCCTCGAGCTCCTTGACGGAGGCGTCGATGCGGGAGCGGGAGAAGTCGTTGATGTCCAGGCCCTGGACGATCTCGTACTTGCCGTCCTTGCAGGTGACCGGGAAGGAGGAGATGAGGCCCTCGGGGACGCCGTAGGAGCCGTCCGACGGGATGCCCATGGACGTCCAGTCACCCTCGGCGGTGCCGTTCACCCAGGTGTGGACGTGGTCGATCGCGGCGTTGGCGGCGGAGGCGGCCGACGAGGCACCGCGGGCCTCGATGATGGCGGCGCCGCGCTTGGCGACGGTCGGGATGAAGTCCTCGGCCAGCCACTTCTCGTCGTTCACGATCTCGGCGGCGTTCTTGCCGGCGACCGTGGCGTGGAAGATGTCCGGGTACTGCGTGGCGGAGTGGTTGCCCCAGATGGTCAGGCGCTTGATGTCGGCGACCGTCGAGCCCGTCTTCTTGGCGAGCTGGGTCAGCGCGCGGTTGTGGTCCAGGCGGGTCATCGCGGTGAAGCGCTCGGCCGGCACGTCGGGGGCGGCGGCCTGCGCGATGAGCGCGTTGGTGTTGGCCGGGTTGCCCACGACGAGGACCCGGATGTCGTCCGCGGCGTGGTCGTTGATCGCCTTGCCCTGCGGCTTGAAGATGCCGCCGTTGGCCTCCAGGAGGTCACCGCGCTCCATGCCCTTCGTGCGCGGGCGGGCGCCCACGAGGAGGGCGACGTTGGCACCGTCGAACGCGACGTTCGGGTCGTCGGTGATGTCGATGCCCCGCAGGAGCGGGAACGCGCAGTCGTCCAGCTCCATGGCCGTGCCCTCGGCGGCCTTCAGCGCCGGGGTGATCTCCAGCAGACGCAGCTTGACCGGCACGTCCGCGCCGAGCAGCTGGCCGGAGGCGATGCGGAAGAGCAGGGCGTAACCGATCTGGCCGGCCGCGCCGGTGACGGTGACGTTCACGGGAGTGCGGGTCATGGCGTTCTCCGTATGACAGCTGGCGGTGGGGCGTCCCTGCCCCGGGGTGCGGGATCCCGCCGCCGGCTCGTGACCGGCGCCCGCCGCGATGATCGATCACGGGTACGGATGATCGATCTCTTGGCGTCAAGAGATCCAGCGGTCAGGCTATCGCGCCCGCGGGATGCGGGACGGGCGGGCTGCGTGTGGCCCGTCCCACAGAGTGACCGGCGCCGCGGACCGGCCGGAGCCGGTCGGAAGGCGGCCGCCCGTCCGGGAGGGGGAGGACGAGGACGGCCGCCGAGGGGTTCCCGGAGCACCGGAGTCCCGTGGGGTTGCAGTTCGGTTGCCCGGGTGAGGACGAGTCATGCGTGGCACCGGCCGGCTGCCCGGCGAACGCCCGCTCGCACCAGCGACCGGCCGCACGGACGGCCACCGGGCGCCGCCACCGGAGCCCCTGGCTGCCGGCCGGGACGGACCGCGCGCGGCGGGACGTGCCGGCCGTCCGAGCCGGGACGGCCGGCTGCCCGCGGGGGGACCAGCCATGCGTGCGGTCGACCCGCACTCCGGAGAACGACCACTCCCACCAGCAGCCGCCCGCACGGACGGTCGCCGGGTGCCGGCGCCGGGCCGGGCCGGTCGGCCGGGACGGACCACGCGCCCGCGCCGCGAGCGGGGGCCGGGGCGGGCCGGTCCGCCGGGAAGGACCGCGCCCCTGCCGACCGCGCGCAGGCGCCGCGCATGCCCGCGCCCCCCGTCTCGCCGTGCCTGCGTAGTGCACCCCGGTCTACGTCGTGCACCCCGTCCGCCCGGACGCCAGTGTCACGCACGCCCTCGCCTGCCCGGCGTCCCGCACCGCGACCATCGGTGTGTACGCGGTCGTGCCACCGGCGGCCGTGATGGTGCCGGTCTCCTCCAGGGTGCCGGCCTCGACCCGGACCCGGTCGCCCGGGGCGCCCTGGGTGACGCGGCCCCAGGCGGCGCCGCAGGTCCTGCTGTAGCGGACCTCGACGACCGCCGTGCCGACGGTCGCACTGCGGTCCGTGGTCACCAGGTCGCCGCTGCACCCCATGGCCTCGGCGTCCTTGCCGGTGCAGCCCACCCCGCCGCACCCGACGCCGGCGGGCAGGGCCGGACGGGTGCTCGCGGCGGGGGCCGGCGGCCCGGCCGCGACGTGAGTCCTCGAGTCCCCGGCGCCGTCGGTGAACCAGAGGACGGCCCCGATGAGGAGGAGCGCACCGGCCACGCCCGCGACGGACGTCGTCAGCTGCCGGGTGGCCCTGGCGTGGCCGTCGTCGCCGTCACGGCCACCGTCACCGCCGGGGCCGGCGGGGCGCGGGGTGCCGGCCGGTCCGGCGTGCGGGCCCGGGACTTGGGCTGTCCGTCCGGAGCCGCCGGACGGCGCTCCCGCGGCCTGGGCGGCCGCGCCCGCGCGGGGCGCACCGCGGTGCCCGGCCGCGCTCCGCCAGGCCCCCGGCGAGGCGCCGGAGCCGGAGGGCGCCCGCCGTGGGACCCCGTCGCGTACGTCGGCGTCGAAGGCCGTCGGCTGCGCCGGCACGGCCGGCACGGTACCGGCGGCGCTCCCGATCGCGGGGGTCACCGTGGTTCTGCCGCCGGAGCGGACGGCCCCATCGCCTCCGCCGCCCGCGGTGTCCCCGGTGTGCCTCGGGGGCGGTTCCGCTCTCCCCCCGGGCGCGGCGCCTGCCCGGGTGGTGCGCGGGGCGTCCATGGCCGGGTCGTCGCCCGTCTCCGAGCGGCTCCAGGCCCGTTCCGCCAGCTCCCACATCCCGGTGAGGTGGACGGGACTGGTCCCGGTGACCTCGGCGAGCGCGATGATCGCTCCCTTGGGCGCGAGGAACCGGCCGTTGAGATAGCGCTCCCAGGCCGTCGTGCTGTAACCCGTGCGGTCCGCGAGCGCTTCGACACTGAGACCGCCGTGGTCCACGAGCCGCCGCAGCCGGTCGGTGAACTCCCGGACCTGCGGATCGAGTTCGTCGGGCAAAGCCTTCCAGCGAGGCATTGCTTCCCCCTCTTCCCCCTGTTGGTGCCAACGGTTCGCCGCGCGCGGTGCCCTGGCCGGGTCCCCGCTCCCCCTGTCCACGGGGATGCCTCCGCACAGGGTCCCAGTTTCCCGGCGTGGGGGCGCACGGGAGCACGCCGACCGGAACGCGTGCCGTGCGCGCGCACCGTCGCGGCCGACGGCCCGAACTCCCGCGGCTTCACCGACTTCCCCCCGTACCGGCCCGCCCTCCGGAGGCTTCAACGCAGCGCGCCGCACCGGCCGGTGCCACTGTGGCGGAAGACGGACACCGTGGCGGAACGGTCACTTCCGTGCCACAGCGCGCGGACAGCCGTTGAACAGCCCGTTCCCTGTGCCGGAGGGTGGGTCGTGGCGCCGGCCCGTCCTTGGAGCCCCGAACAGAACGGGCGCCCGGCGCGCGACGTCCGGCACGCACCGGACGCCGCGCGCTGATCGGACTCCCCTTCTGTTCGGAGCCCCTGCTCGGGGGAGGGGACGGGCCGGCACCGCAGGCGCCGCGAGGGCCTCGGGGCCCTCGTCCGGGTCAGGCCGGACGGGGCGGTCCGTGCCCGTCCGGGCCGCCCGGACCGTCCGGGCGGAATCCCTATCCCCGGACCGTGAAGTGCAAGGCGTCGTTCAGGATGGGGATCTCCAGCCACGGCCTGGGCTGGGCCATCATCGCCAGCAGGACGATGGCGGCGCCGAGCACGCCGTACGTGACGATGTCCGTGAAGCGGGAGCGGACGGCGAGCATGCCGACGCCCGGCAGCAGCCAGCGCAGCACGGCGCCGCCGATCAGCCCGACGCCGATCAGCATCGTCCCGATCCGGAACGCGTCGAACGCGGCGATCAGCAGACCGAGCCCGACCACGGACAGCACCGCGAGTATCGGCCACTGCCGCGCGGGGGCCGGGGCGTCGCGGGGAGCGGCCCGGCCGCCGCCCTCGGGGGGCGCGGTGTCCCTGGTGAACAGCGGGAAGCGGCGCGTGACCCGCCGGGGCCTGCCCTCGGCGTCGGGCGCGCTGACCGGGTCCCGCACCTCGATCTCCGGCTCCGCGTCCGCGGCGTCCGCCCCGCGCGGGGTGCCCTCTGCGTCAGCCGACACTGCGCTCCGCCGCCTCGACCACGTTGACCAGCAGCTGGGCCCGCGTCATGGGGCCGACCCCGCCGGGGTTGGGGGACAGCCAGCCGGCCACCTCGGCGACGTCCGGGTGCACGTCGCCCACGACCTTGCCCTCGGCGTTGCGGGAGACACCGACGTCGAGGACGGCGGCGCCGGGCTTGACGTCCTCGGCGCGGATGAGGTGCGGGGAGCCGGCCGCGGCGACGATGATGTCGGCGCGCCTCAGGTGGGCGGACAGGTCACGGGTGCCGGTGTGGCACTGGGTCACCGTGGCGTTCTCGCTGCGCCGGGTCAGCAGCAGGGGCATCGGGCGGCCGATGGTGACACCGCGGCCGACGACCACGACCTCCGCGCCCTTGATCTCCACGCCGTGGCGGCGCAGCAGGGTCAGCACGCCGTTGGGGGTGCAGGGCAGCGGGGCGGGCTCGTTCAGGACGAGACGGCCGAGGTTCATCGGGTGCAGGCCGTCGGCGTCCTTGCCGGGGTCCATCAGCTCGAGGATGCGGTTCTCGTCGATGCCTCTGGGCAGCGGCAGCTGGACGATGTAGCCGGTGCAGGCCGGGTCCTCGTTCAGCTCGCGGACGACCGCCTCGATCTCCTCCTGCGTCGCCGTGGCGGGCAGCTTGCGCTGGATGGAGGCGATACCGACCTGCGCGCAGTCGCGGTGCTTGCCGGCGACGTATTTCTGGCTGCCGGGGTCGTCCCCGACCAGGATCGTGCCGAGGCCGGGCGTGACGCCCTTCTCCTTCAGCGCCGCCACCCGGGCGGTCAGATCGGTCTTGATCGCGGCTGCGGCGGCCTTGCCATCGAGAATCTGGGCGGTCATGGTCCCATCCTCGCGGATGACCGGGCCGCGGTTCCAATCCGGGCCCCGATCCCGTCCTGCACACATCCGGTCATGATCGGCGATGTTGCACTTGCACAACACCCACGCATTCCGGCTGGACAGCTCAAGTCCGGTCGAGAACGATGAAGGTCGCAGTGTCGCGGGCAGCTCATCGGGGGGACGGACCGCATCTGTAGCTCTCTCCTCCGCGCGGTGCCGCGCGCGTCGTCCCGCACAGAACGGAGGAAGGACCACCATGAGTTTCGGTGACCCGAACAACCCCTACGGCGCGCCGCAGGAGCAGCAGCAGGGTTACGGCCACCCGCAGGGTCAGGGGCCTGGCTACGGCTACCCGCAGGCCCCGCCGGTGCAGCAGCACTACGGCGCCCCGGTCCCGCAGACGATGCCCGGCAACGTCAGCGCGTCCCGCGTCATGCTGTGGGTGATCGTCGCCCTTCAGGTCGTCGGCGTGGCGCTGTTCGCCTTCGCCGCCGTGGGCCTCCACACCGCCAGGAACGACAACACCCTCAAGGACGACGCCGCCTTCCAGCAGCTCGCGGACTACTCCACCGGCCTGCTGTGGGCCATCGTCGTCTTCGCGCTGGCCTGGGGCGTCTTCGGCGGCGTGCTGGCGGCGAAGTTCAGCACCGGCGGCAACGGCGTGCGCGTGACGACGATGGTCTTCGCCATCATCACCGCGATCCTCGGCATCTACCCGTTCGTCCTGGTGGGTCTGGTGCACACGGTGCTCGCCATCCTGATCGCCTGCTTCGTCGGTGGCTCGAACGGCGCGGCCTGGTTCAACCGCCCCCGCTACTGACCACTTCACGCCATTCACCCCAAGGGCCGTGTCTCACCCCGTACAAGAGGCGACACGGCCCTGGTGCGTCGCCCTAGTCTGAATTCCGCAGCCGTCAGGCACGGGGAGACGCACCTTGTACAGCATCATCGTGGTACCTCCGCCGACCACGGAGGACGAGCACCGCGGCCCGCAGGTCCGGCTCGCGCCCGGCGAGCGGCTCGCCTTCGGGCGGTCCGCACCCGGCAACGACCTGGTGATCCCGCACGACGGGGTCTCCCGCCGGGCCGGTGAGATCGCCGCCTACGGCGCCTTCTGGATACTGAGCAACCTCTCCGCGCGCCAGACGTACGTCGTGGAGAACCCCGAGGGCGCGGGCGAGCACGTCAAGGTCCCGCCCGGACGGCTGGACGCACCCGTCCCCTTCGAGTTCTCGCGGATCGTGCTGCCCGCCGCCGGGGACCTCCTGGCGCTGGAGGTCTGGGCGCCCCGTCACGACTACCTGCACGGCGCGGGCGGGACAGACGGCGGGACCACCGCGCCCGCGTTCTCGGTGGACCGCACCAAGCGCTACTTCGCGGTACTCGCCGCCCTGTGCGAACCCCGGCTGCGCGGCGCCCCGCACGCGCCGCTGCCGACGGTGGACCAGGTCGTCGAGCGGCTGCGTCCCACCTGGCCGGCCGCGTCCCGCACGTCGGTGCAGTGGAACATCGACTACCTGGCGGTGAAACTCCGTCTGAAGCCCGGCCCGGACACCGCCGGCACCGGCGGCCGCCTCAACGGCAAGAAGGAGTCACTGGTCTCCCTGGCGCTGCGTTTCGACCTGGTCCGCGAGGACGACCTGGTCGTGCTGGCGCCCCCGCCGAGCCGGGTGGACCGGTGACCGAGCCGTACGCCGTGCCGGTGCCGCGCGGCTACCGGGTCGGCGTCTGGGAGGTGCGGCGCCCCCTCGCGACGGGCGCCTTCGGCAGCGTGTACGAGGCCCGGCGCACCGGCGGCCCCGAGGGGACGTCGGCGGCCGGCACCGGCGTGCCGGAGGCGGGGCGCGGCGACGGCACCGGCGCGCTGCCGCGCACGGCCGCCCTGAAGTTCCTGCCCACCGGCACCGGGACCCCGCGCCAGCTGAACCACCTGCGCGAACTCGTCGAGCGGGAAGTCGCGTTGCATCGCCGGCTCAGGCGTCCGCGGCTGATCCGCATGTACGAGACCCTGACCGTCGACGACCCCGGGCATCCCGGCCTGGACGGCGCCACCGTCCTGGTGCTGGAGAAGGCGGAGGGCTCGCTGGCCGCCCTGCTGACCGCCGCCCCGCGGCCCGCCGCCGGGCCCGTGCTGCTCGCCCAGATCTGCGAGGGCCTCGCCCAGCTCCACCGCGCGGGCTGGGTGCACGGTGACCTCAAGCCGGCCAACGTGCTGCTGATGCGGGACGGTTCGGCGCGGCTCGCCGACTTCAACATGGCCGCCGAGCTGGACGGCACGCACGCCTACACCCCCGCCTTCTCCACGCCCGACTACACCCCGCCCGAGCTGCTGTGGTGCGAGATCGGCGAACACGGCCGCCGCACCCGCCCGTCCGCCGACGTGTGGGCCTTCGGCGTCCTCGCCCACCTCGTCCTCACCGGCTCCCTCCCCCTGCCCGGCGGCACGCCGGGCGCCCGCCGGGACGCGGCCGTCGCCTACGCCCGGGGCCTGGACGACCTGCGCCTGTCCCCCGATCTGCCGGACGCCTGGCGGGACATCGTGCGGGACTGCCTGGCCCGCACGCACGACGACCGCGTCGGCACCGAGGCCCTGCTGCGCCGTGTCGAGGCCGCGGCGGGCTCCGACCGCTCGCCCGGCGGCCCCCGGTTGCGGGGCCTCGCGCGCCGCCCGCATGCCGGACGGCCCCGGCGGGAGGGTGAGCCGCGCGGACGCCGGGCGGGGAGGGTGCTCGGCGCGGCGGCCGCCACCGCCGCCGTCGCCGCCCTCGGCTACGGCGTCAGCGTCTGGGGGGACCGCGCGGGCGACTCCGGCCGCCCCTCGGCCATCGCGTCCCACGCCGGGTCCGTCCGGGTCTCCGCCGCGTACGGCGCCTCGGAACTGCGGACGGACAGGGGCGTGCCGGCCGCCTACCGGCTGCTGATCGTGCAGACCGCGCACGACTGCCGGCAGCCGGACGTCACCGCGTCCCTGATCGCGGCGATGCTGAAGGTGGAGAGCGGCTTCGACCCGGACCTCGCCGATCCCGCCAACGACGAGTACGGCATCGCCCGCTGGACCCCGAGCGTGCTCCGCTGGTGGATGCACGCCGACGGCACGCCCGCGGAGAGCGTCCCCCAGCCGCCGTTCCCTCCCGCCGAGTCGATCCCGGCCATGGGCCGCTACCTGTGCTGGATCGCGCCCCGGCTCGACTCCGGCCTGCCGGGCGACCGCCGGGTGCTGATCGCCGTGGCCTACCGGACGTCGTACGCGAAGGTGAACGGCGCGGGCGGGGTCCCCCCGAGGTACCGCGGCTACGCCGACCGCATCGCCCACTACCTGGAGGAGTACACCCCGCCCGGCGGTAAGTGACCCTGAGACCTCCGAGGTACCCCCCGCCCCGGAGTCCCTGGCACGGTGGTCCCACTCCGCTCCGGCGGTGCTCCGCCGGACGGTACGACGCACCACACCGGTGCTCGATCACACATGGGGGAAAAGTGAAGATGAAGAGGCCCGCCGCGCTGCTCGTCGCGGCCACCGCCCTGCTCGCCGGCTCCACCGTCTCGGCCGCCGCGGCCCAGACGGCCGGGAACGTCCCGCCCACCCGGACCGCCGTCGCGGCGCCGGCCGGGGTCCAGCAGCGCGTCGACGCCGTGCTCGCCGCGCAGCCCGGTGGCCGCCAGGTCGCCGCCGGCAAGGTCCACTACGACGGCCTCGACGTGACGGTCTACCCGGCCGGTCAGGCCGGCCGGGCCAAGGCCGCGGCCCTGGACTGCGCCTACGGCTACCTGTGCGTCAACGTCCGCGGCACCGTCTTCACGTTCTACAAGTGCCAGACGTGGGCCGTCTCCAACTGGTACGGCGACGGCGACTTCGTCAACAACCAGACGCCGGGCACGGTCGCCCGCTTCTACAACAAGGACGGCAGCGTCCGCTGGACGTCCACCGCCTACCAGGCAGGCCGGGCCACCTGGGACCCGATCTGGTCCGTGCGCCCCTGCTGACGCGACCGGGCCGCGGTCTTCGGCCCTCCCCCCGGGGAGGTGCCGGAGACCGCGGCCCGTCGCTCGCCGGCCTGTCCGGCCGACTCAGTGGAAGAAGTGGCGGGTGCCGGTGAAGTACATCGTGACGCCCGCCTTGCGCGCGGCCTCCACGACGAGTTCGTCGCGGACGGAGCCGCCCGGCTGGACCACGGCCCGCACACCGGCCCCGGTCAGGATCTCCAGCCCGTCGGGGAACGGGAAGAAGGCGTCGGAGGCGGCGAACGCGCCCCGGGCACGCTCGGCGCCGGCCCGCTCCACGGCCAGCTTCGCGGAGTCGACGCGGTTGACCTGTCCCATGCCCACGCCGACCGAGGCGCCGTCCTTGGCGAGCAGGATCGCGTTGGACTTCACCGCCCGGCACGCCCTCCAGGCGAAGGCCAGCTGCTCCAGCCCGGCGGCGTCCAGCGCCTCGCCGGTGGCGAGGGTCCAGTGGGCCGGGTCGTCGCCCTCGGCCTGGAGCCGGTCGGTCACCTGCAGCAGCGCGCCACCGTCGACGGGCTTGATCTCGACGGGGGCGGCCGGCGCCTCGGGGGCGCGCAGCACGCGGATGTTCTTCTTCTTGGTGAGGGCCTCCAGGGCGCCCTCCTCATAGCCGGGCGCGACGATGACCTCGGTGAAGATCTCCGCGACCTGCTCGGCCATCTCCCTGCTGACCGGCCGGTTCACGGCGATCACACCGCCGAACGCGGACAGCGGGTCGCAGGCGTGCGCCTTGCGGTGCGCCTCGGCGACGTCCGCGCCGATCGCGATGCCGCAGGGGTTGGCGTGCTTGATGATCGCGACGCAGGGCTCGGCGTGGTCGTAGGCGGCACGACGGGCGGCGTCCGTGTCCGTGTAGTTGTTGTACGACATCTCCTTGCCGTGCAGCTGCTCCGCCTGGGCGAGGCCGCCGCGGGCCCCAGCGGAACCGCCCACGGAGGCGGTGTCGACGTAGAGCGCGGCGGGCTGGTGCGGGTTCTCGCCGTAGCGCAGGGTGTGCGCGCGCTGCCAGGTGGCGCCGAGGAAGTCGGGGAACCCCGAGTCGTCGACGGGGGCGTAGGAGCCGGCGAACCAGGAGGCGACGGCGACGTCGTAGGAGGCCGTGTGCTGGAACGCCTCGGCGGCGAGCCGCCTGCGGGTGGCGAGGTCGAAGCCGCCCTCCCGCACCGCGGAGAGGACGTCGGGGTACCGGGCCGGGCTGGTGACGACCGCCACCGAGGGGTGGTTCTTGGCTGCGGCGCGGACCATCGACGGGCCGCCGATGTCGATCTGCTCGACGCACTCGTCGGGCGAGGCACCGGAGGCCACGGTCTCGCGGAACGGGTACAGGTTGACGACGACGAGGTCGAACGGCTCCACGCCCAGCTCGGCCAGCTGCCTGCGGTGGTCCTCCAGGCGCAGGTCGGCGAGGATGCCGGCGTGGACCTTGGGGTGCAGGGTCTTGACGCGGCCGTCCAGGCACTCGGGGAAGCCGGTGAGCTCCTCGACCTTGGTGACGGGGACGCCGGCCGCGGTGATCCTCGCGGCCGTGGACCCGGTGGAGACGAGCTCGACGCCGGCCTCGTGCAGCCCGCGCGCCAGCTCCTCCAGGCCGGTCTTGTCGTAGACGCTGACGAGCGCGCGCCGGATGGGCCGCTTGTTGCTCTCGGCGGTCACTGGATAACTACCTTTCGTCCCTCGATGCGATAGCCGTTGCGGGCGAGCCGCCCCACGACCTCGACGAGCAGCCTTCGCTCGACTTCCTTGATGCGCTCGTGCAGCGCGCTCTCGTCGTCCTCGTCCCGGACCTCCACCACGCCCTGCGCGATGATCGGCCCGGTGTCGACGCCGTCGTCGACGAAGTGGACGGTGCAGCCGGTGACCCTGGCGCCGTACGCCAGCGCGTCCCGCACGCCGTGGGCCCCGGGAAAACTGGGCAGCAGGGCGGGATGGGTGTTGACGAAGCGCCCGCCGAACCGCGCGAGGAACTCCTTCCCCACGATCCTCATGAACCCGGCGGACACGACGAGGTCGGGCTCGTGGGCGGCGACGGCCTCGGCGAGCGCCGCGTCCCACTCCTCGCGCGTGCCGTAGTCCTTGACCCTCCGCACGAAGGTCGGCACCCCGGCGCGCTCGGCGCGTGCCAGCCCCTCGATGCCGTCGCGGTCGGCGCCCACGGCGACGATCCGCGCGCCGTAGGCCTCGACGCCGGCCTCGGCGATCGCGTCGAGGAGCGCCTGCAGATTGGTGCCGGATCCGGAGACCAGCACGACGAGGCGTTTGGCCACGGTCTTGGCGGCCACGGCGGGGCCCTTTCTCGGGGGAGCTGTTTGTACGGTCGTACGAATGCTTCGCGCCCCCGGATACGGGGAAGCCTACGAAGCGGCCGACCGCCAGCAACGATACCGGCACACCATGCGGCCCCCACGGGACGGGGGCGCGGCCGGAAGGTAGCGTCTGAGGTGAGCCCGTACGGGAACGCGCTCCGCGCACCGTGCGTTCACCGGGTGCGTACCCGAGTCCCGGGCTCCCGAGCGCTTCGGGGACGCTCAAGATCAGTCGTGACTCACCAAGGGGAAGACGCTCACTTGATGCCGGACCGCAGCCCGCGACTCCTCACGCTCCCCCCGCAGCCGACGCCGGGAGGGGTACGCGGCGCCGTACTGCTGCGGGAGCGCCCCACCTCGCCCCCGGACGCGCCCTCGGGCGGGAAGGACGGGAAGAACGGCGCCGGGAAGAACGGCGCCGGGCAGGGCGACGCGGGACAGGACGACAACCCCTTCGCGCCGCCGCCGGAGGGCACGCCCGACCGCCCCTGGCAGCCGCGGCACCCGTCGGGCGGCGACCAGTCCCCCGACGGCGACTCCGGTGACCGGGGCGACTCGCACTGGGGCAGCCAGTGGAGCGACCGGCAGCCCGGCCGCTCACCGGGCGGCTTCGGCGACCGCCCGCAGCCGCCCGGCGGCGGACCCGAGGGGCCCGGCGGCCCCCAGGGGCAGGGCAAAGGCCCCGGCCTGCGCTGGGACCCCACCGACCCCGCCCAGCGCAGGGCGCGCTACGCCCTGCTGTGCGGCATGTGGGCCTTCTTCTTCGCGCTCTTCAGCTGGCCGTACGTGGCTCTGCTGCTGGGCGCGCCGGCTCTGTACTGGGGCGTCAGCGCCCTGCGCGCCAAGCCGCGCACCCCCGACCCGCACGCCGCGGCCCCCGCTCCCGCCCCCGAGGGCCGGCCGCAGACGACGGCGGCAATCAGCGGTCTGGTCACCGCGTCCCTGGCCCTGGCCCTGGTCGCCGTGAGCTTCACGGCGCAGCTGGTGTACAGCGACTACTACTCGTGTGTGAAGGACGCCCTGACGAACGAGGCCAGACAGTCCTGCGACCAGCACCTGCCGAAGGAACTGCGGGGCGTGCTGGGCGTGAGCGGCTGAGACGGTCACACCTTCGCCTTCGGCTCGGGCAGGTGGCCGGCGGCATCCCGGTGTCCTCCGGGCCTCCCCGGTGACGTCCTCCGGTCCTTGCCGGTGACGTCCTCCGGTCCTGGCCGGTGACGACCTCACCGGTGGGGCAGGCCGGTCGGGCCGGAGGCGGGCGGCGGATCGGGAACGTGTGCCGGCCGGGGTGGGGCCGGCCGGTCGCTCGGAGGCGCGGCGCTCCGGGCCGCCGAGGGGTCTTCCACCGCCGCTGATCCGTCGACCGCCGCGGACGTCTCGACCTGCGCGGTGTTCTTCGCGGGCGTCGGCCTCCCGGGTGCGTCCGGTGCCGCGTCCTCCGCGTTCTCCGCGTTCTCCGCGGGCACCTCGGGCGCGCTGGGTCCACCGGCCGTCGCGGATCCCCGGGCGACGGTGGCCTCGGTCGGCCCGGGGAGCCGGGCGGCCGCCCCGGCCCCGGTCGCCGGCGCGGCATGCGTGGCCTCCGGGACCTGTGGGGATCGCGTGGCGTGCCCGGTCCCGTCGGCCTCGGCGTGCTCGCTGTCCCGCCCCGGGTCGCCGAGCCGGAGCGCCGCCGCCTCCTCCGTCTCCTCCCCCGCCGGCGTTCCCTTCGCCGCGCCCGCCGCCTCGCCGGGTCCGGCAGGGCCGCCCTCCGCCGCCTGCGTCGTCCCGGCGAGGCCGGGGAAGTCCTTCGCGGCCTCCCTCAGCGCCGCCCAGCGGGCCGCGCGGGTCACGTCGTCGTGCCAGAGGGAGCCGTCACCGCCCGACGGGTCGTCGAGGGGCAGGACGTCGTACGCCTCCAGCACGGAGTCCTCGTCGTGCCCGGAGGCCGACGCCGGCTCCGGCGGTCGCGGCGCGCGCGTCCCGCCCCGGGTGAGCCGGCCCCGCGTCGACGGCGCGGCAGCCTGGTCCCGGCCTCCGTCGGCGCCCGGCCGGGCACCGGCGCAGGCCGTCCGCGGTGTCCCGGCCCGCGGCTCCCGCGTGACGCGACCGCCGCGGCGGCGCCACGCCCGTGCCACCAGCGACGTGGGCACGGCCGCGGGCACCGTCCACGCCAGCACGGCAGGTCCCACCTGCCAGCCCACCGGCCCGAAGCGCGCCAGGGCGGCGTTGCCCAGCGGGCCGCCCGCCAGCGTCGCGAGCACGGCCAGGACCAGGGCGCACAGCACACAGGCCAGCCCGGCGCCGCCCACCGTCCGCCCCCACGACCACACCTCGGCTTCTCCCCCTTCCGGCCCTTCCGGTTCCCCGGTCCCCCGGCCCGGCCTGTCCGACGCCCGGCCCGCACCCGCGCCCCGTCCGGCGACCGCGCCCCGGGCACCGGCCGCGGCGGCACTCCTGTCCGTACGGCCGCCCGCGCCGGCTGCCGTTCCCCGTCCCTCCGCCACGGCCGCCCCCGCGACGAACCACCCGATCGTCAGCCCGGCCGCCACCGGCACCGCGGCCACCCAGTGCACCAGCGTGCCGGGCCCGGCGCCCGGCACCGCGGCCAGCAGCGGAAACGGCGGCAGCAGCGGAGCCGGCGCGGACGACAGCGGGCCGGCCACATGACCGGCGCCGAGCAGGAAGCCGGGGCCGGCGGCGTACGCGACCGCCCACACCGCCGCGTTCGGAAGCAGGACGAGGCACAGCACCACGACGGCGAAGCGGCCCGACCACCCCTCCGAGAGGTGCACGAAGGCCCGCTGCACGGCCGCGCCATGCCCCACCAGCGACATCCCGAACAGCAACGTCCCGCCACCGCCGAACACCACCGTCCCGGCCGCCGCCGCCCGCGCGGCACCGCCGAGCCGCGCGCGGGCGCCGCGAGCGAGCAGAAGACGCCGGACGCCCGCCGGGAGCCCGCCGAGTGCCCTCTCCACCGGGGCACGCGGGCAGCCGTACGCCGTCCACACCCCGCTGGCCGCCGCCACCGTGGCGACCAGCGGCACGCAGATCACCGTCCAGACGTACGAGGGCCGCAGCGCACCGCCCGCCGCGTAGACCGTGGCCGCGCCGCCGACGGCGAGGTAGCCGAGCACCACGCCCACCCAGGCGGTCCGCGCGGGGACGAGCGGCCCGCCGTCGCCCGCGTCGGTCGCGTCCCGCGCCGCGCGGTGCACGAGCAGTACCGGCACCACGAGGAGCAGCAGCGGTGTGACGCCCACGGGGGCGGGCACACCGGACAGCGTGTCGGCGCGCAGGAGTTCGGCCCCGTGTGCCAGCAGCCACAGTGCGGCAGCGACGTGCAGCGCGCCGCCCGGCCCGCTGTCCGGGTACGGCGAGCTGATCCACAGCGCGATGACCAGCACGGCGAACGAGCCCAGTCCGAGCCCCGCCGCGACCGCGCCGCCCAGGAGGCCGGCGCCCAGCCCGGGCGATCGGTCCCGCACCCGGATACGCAGGGGTGGCAGCGGCGGACGTCGCGCGGTCGTCTGGATCACGACCGCCATGCTCCCAACACCACCCGCTTTCCTCTCGTAACAGGCGAACTGCCGCTGTGTCGCACAACATACGTTTATGTTCTTTATCGCGCGAAGGGGCGCATCGTGAACCGGAGTCCTGCGCAACCGTTGCCGCCGCCCGCGGAATGCCGACGTCTGCGTCAGGCGGCCTCCTTGACCCAGCATCAGGTCGCCTCGCAGATCGGTGTAGCCCTCGAGACCGTGCGCGCCTGGGAGGCCGGCCGCTCCCCGGCGCGTGGCCGGGAGCGGAAGGCGTACGCGGACCTGCTCGCCGCACTCGTCGATGCGGAGCGTCAGGAAAACGGGCGCTCGGTCGGTGTGACGGCCCGTCGGGGGACCGGCGCGTCACACGGTGCGGCCGCCTCCGCCGATGCCTCAGGTGCGCCCGCCTCGGCCGATCCCTCCGCCGGGCCCGTCATGACGCCCGCTCAGGCCTTCGACGCCCTGTACGCCTTCTGCGCGCCCGCCCTCGTCCGGCAGGCCTACCTGCTGACCGGCCGTCGGGACCGGGCGCGGGACGCCGTGGAGCGGGCCTTCCAGCTGGCCTGGCAGCGCTGGCCGGAGGTGGCCCGGGATCCGGACCCGGCGGGCTGGGTACGGGCGACGGCGTACGACTGCGCCCTCTCCCCCTGGCACCGTCTGCGCCCGCCCTCCCGCGCCGCCGCTGCCGCCGAACCGCCGCCCGCGGACCCAGCGGACCGGGCGCTGCTGCGCGCCCTGCTCGACCTGCCGCCGTCGTACCGCCGCGCCCTGGTCCTCTACGACGGCGTCGGCCTCGACCTGCCCGAGACGGCGGCTGAGAGTGAGGCGAGCACACCCGCGACGGCGAACCGGCTGATGCACGCACGCGAGGCCGTCGCCGCGTGCCTGCCGGAGCTGTCCGACCCGGCGGAGCTGCACCGGCGGCTGGTCCGGCTGGCCTCCGGGGACCAGTTCCGGGCGGACCGGCCCCCGGTCGTGCGGACGGCCGGCGAACGCCGGACCCGCTTCTGGGTGCGGGCCGCCATCGCCTTCACGGTCACCGTCGTCGGGGCGACGGCCCTGACGTTGCGGACGGCTCCGACGCACTACGAGACACCGGTGTCTCCGGGGCGCACGGTGCGCGGGGTGCCGCCGCGGGCCGCCCTGGGGCCCCTGTCGCCGGCGCAGACCCGGCTGCGGGCGAAGCTGACGGCGCGGGACACGGCGGGCGGACCGGCGCGCGTGATGCCGGAGGCCCGGTGACGCGTGCGGCCGGGGCGCCCGCCGGCACCCGCGCCTGCGGCCCGGCGACCGGCCGCTTCGACGCCTGGGCCGGGGAGGCCGGCCGCTTCGCCGCCTGAGGCCCGGTGACCGGCCGCTTCGCCGCCGGGGCCGGGCAGACGGGCCGCCTCGCCGCTCGCCGCCTCACCGCCTCACCGCCTGGGGCCTTGTAACCGACCGCCTTGACGCCTGAGGCCACCGGCGTCGGGGCGTGGGGCCAGGAAGGCCAGCGGCACCGACGCCTGCAGCCGGGGAGGCCGCGGGCATCGGCGCGTGCTGCCGGAGAGGCCGCGGGCATCGGCGCGTGGAGCCGGGCCGCGCGTGTGAGGTCGGCCGGCACCGGGGTTCTCGCGCTCGGCGGCTACTGCGGACAAGGTGGGGATCACGATCTCGGCGTAGCCGTAGCTGGCTTCC